>NZ_JBDYKJ010000017.1:0-71490 GCF_040012395.1 Nocardioides sp. 31GB23
CCGCCGGCATTCGCCGGCGGGGCGCCGGACCTGGCAAGGGTCGAGCAAGCGCCGCGGCCGAGGAACGAGGCCGCGACGCGCGTGTCGAGACACCGGTCGCCGGTGGGTCACACCGGCCCCCGGCCTCCAGCAAGAGAGGCCTCAGCCCTCCGCGGGCCGCCGCAACGGCGACGCCTCGGCGGCGGCGGCGTACGCCTCGGTGGCGTAGAGCAGCCAGGAGTGCACGCCGGCGTCGCCACCGGTGGCGTAGCCGCGCAGGTTCGACTCGTAGGCCTCGCGCAGCGCCAGGTGGCCGGCCTCGGGCACCACCAGCGACTTCTCGTCGACGCCGCGCGCGACCAGCACGAGACGCTCGGCGGCGCGGGCGACCAGGCCGTTGTGGGAGGCGAACGGGGCGGCGGTGGCCAGGTCGGCGTGCACCACCGCGGCCACCAGGAGCCCGGGCGAGCCGGCGCCGGAGGTGATCAGGTCGGCGAGGTCGCGCAGCCGGCCGGCCGACTCGGCGTCGCGGGGCCGGCCCCGCTGCTCGGCGGGCAGGCTCGAGGCGGACGCGAGGGCGTGCAGCCGGGCCAGCGCCTGCAGGGGCGAGCGGCCCAGCGTGGGCACCAGCGAGAGCAGCTCGGTCGACAGGCGCAGCGCGTCCTGGGCGACGGCGTCGCCCTCGCCGGCGCGCACCTGGGCCAGCGTCGAGGTCGAGCCCTCGAGCGTGGCGCTGGCGTGCGCACCGCGCAGCAGCGACTCCCCCGTGGTCTCGGGGCTGGTGCGCCGCAGCCCGCGGTCGCGCAGCACGACGTCGATGCCGTCGCGGGCGGCGGCCAGGCCGCTGGGCACACCCTCGAGCGACACCAGCCAGGACAACGGATCGGTGGTCACGGCGTCGAGGGTATCCAGCCGATACGCTCGACCCGATGAGTGACCTCCTCCCGCACGCGCGCTCCTTCGGGCAGGTGGCGTCGGCCTACGACCGGGGCCGGCCGACCTACCCGCGAGACGTCGCGGCCTGGCTGGGCGGCGGGGAGCAGCGCGGCGCCCTGACGGTGCTCGAGCTGGGCGCCGGCACCGGCCGGCTCACCGAGCAGCTCGTGGGTCTGGGCCACGTCGTGCACGCCACCGATCCCGACGAGCAGATGCTGGCCGTGCTGCGCGAGCGGCTGCCCGGGGTGCGCACCAGCCTCGCGGGCGCCGAGGAGCTGCCGGCGGCCGACCGCGGGTACGACGTCGTGGTCGCGGCGCAGTCCTTCCACTGGTTCGACCACGACCGGGCGCTGCCCGAGATCGCCCGTGTCCTCAAGCCCGGCGGGCACCTCTCCCTGGTCTGGCACCAGCGCGACGTGCGGATCCCGTGGGTGCGCAAGCTCGGCCGCATCCTGGGCCCCGAGCACCCGCTCGAGGAGCTGACCCGCCCGCTGGCCGACAGCGACCTCTTCGACGACGCCGAGGAGCACACCGCCAAGCACTGGCAGGTCCTCGACCGCGAGTCGATCCTCGACTACGTCTGCTCGCTGTCGAGCGTCTCGACCCTCGAGGCGCCCGAGCGCGAGCGGCTGCTCACCGACGTGCTGGCGCTCTACGACGACTACGGCCGCGGCATGGACGGCATGCAGCTGCCCTACCTGACCTCCTGTTTCCGGGCCCGGGTCCGCCCCCTGGCCGCCCCGGCCCCGGCGCACGAGCCCGGTCGGCACCCCGGGCGCACCCTCGACGACACCCAGCAGTCGGACCCGCCGTGGACGGTCACCACCGGCAGCATCCCCCGGGTGGAGGACGAGGTCACCAAGGCACCCTGGCCCTCGGTCGGCGACGACGACACCTCGATGCTGCTCATCGACTTCCGATGAGCAGGGGCTGAGCGGCGAGGTCCCGCGGTGGCACGCCTGCCGCGCCCGTGGCGGCGTACGCACCTGGGCTCCGACGCCGACCGCGCCACGTTCCGCACCCTGCACACCGCCTCGCTGGCGGCCCCGGCCCTGCGCGCCGGGCTGACCCGCGACAGCGCCGAGCGCTCCGTCAAGCACCTGCACGCGCTGCTGGGCTCGCCCGCCATCGCGTTGAGCGACACCGCCGACCTGCTGGCCTGGGACGGCGCCGGGCAGCACCACGCCGGGCAGGTGCCGGGCCTGGCCACCGAGGCGCTGGCGCGCAGCGGCACCCAGGTGGTGGCGCGCCGCGAGCTGCCGTGCGCCGAGGGCCAGCAGGGCTCCTGCCCGGTGCGGGCAGCGGTGATCAGCCCGCTGGTGGTCGAGGACCGGGTGATCGGCACCCTGCAGGTCTTCGGCCCCTTCGCCTCCGCCGGGCTGGTGCGCGCGGCCGACGAGGTGGCCCGCTGGGTCTCGGGCCAGCTCGAGCTCGCCGAGCTCGACACCTCGCGCACCCGGTTGATGGAGGCGGAGGTGCGGGCGCTGCGGGCCCAGATCAGCCCGCACTTCGTCTACAACTCCCTCGGGGCGATCGCCAGCTTCGTGCGCACCGACCCCGACCGGGCGCGCGAGCTGCTGCTGGAGTTCGCCGACTTCACCCGCTACTCCTTCCGCCGCCACGGCGAGTTCACCACCCTGGCCGAGGAGCTGCGCTCCGTGGAGCGCTACCTGCTGCTCGAGCAGGCCCGCTTCGGCGACCGGCTGCGCGTGACCCTCTCGGTGGCCCCCGAGGTGCTCAGCGTCGCCGTTCCCTTCCTCTGCATCCAGCCGTTGGTCGAGAATGCGGTGCGGCACGGCCTGGAGTCCGCCGAGGGCGGCGGGCACATCAGGATCGTGGCCATCGACCAGGGGCAGGAGTGCGTGATCGAGGTGGAGGACGACGGCGCCGGGGAGGACCCCGAGCACATCCGGCGGGTGCTCGCGGGCGACCAGTCGCTCGACTCGGTGGGCCTGGGCAACGTCGACGGCCGGCTGCGCGCGGTCTACGGCGACGACCACGGGTTGGTCGTCGAGACCGCGCCCGGCGCCGGCACCAAGGTCGTGGTGCGGCTGCCGAAGTTCGCCCCGGGGGTCCACGCGTGAGCAGCGGGTCGCGGATGCGGGTGCTGGTCGTCGACGACGAGCGCCCCGCCCTCGACGAGCTGGCCTACCTGCTGCAGCGCGACGAGCGGGTCGGGGAGGTGCTGACCTGCGACTCGGCCACGGACGCCCTGCGGGTGCTGCAGGAGCAGGAGGTCGACGCCCTCTTCCTCGACATCCAGATGCCCGGGCTGAACGGCCTCGAGCTCGCCCAGGTGCTCACCCGCTTCCGGCAGCCGCCGGCGATCGTCTTCGTCACCGCCCACGAGGGCCATGCCGTCGACGCCTTCGACCTGCAGGCCGTCGACTACGTGCTCAAGCCGGTGCGGGCCGAGCGGCTCGCCGAGGCCGTACGCCGCGTGGGCGGCGGCGACGTGCGACCCGTGGGCGAGCAGGACCTCCAGATCCCCGTCGAGCTCGGCGGGGTGACCCGCTTCGTGCACCGCTCCGAGCTGACCCACGTCGAGGCCCACGGCGACTACGTGCGCCTGCACACCGCCGGCGGCTCCCACCTGGTGCGCGCCGCCCTGTCGACCCTGGAGGAGGAGTGGGCGCCCGCCGGGTTCGTGCGCATCCACCGCTCGCTGCTGGTGGCGCTGGCCCACGTCCAGGAGGTGCGGATGGACGCCGGACGCTGCTCGGTCGTGGTCAGCGGCCCCGGAGGTCCTGGCGGCGGGCCGGGGGTCGAGCTGGGCGTCAGCCGGCGCCACACCCGCCAGCTGCGCGACCTGCTGCTGCGCCGGGGCCAGTCGTGAGCACGCAGCCGGTCGTGGGCGCGGGTCCCGTCGGGGGGCGCAGGTGAACGAGCCGCCGGCCCGGGTGCGGGTCACCGGCCCGCCGAGGCGGCGTACGCCGCTGGCGCGCACCCGCGAGGTCGACGCCGAGACCCCGCTGGGCGCGGTCTACCTGGGATCGCTGCTGCGCGAGCAGCTGTGGCTGGCGGTGCGCACCCTGGTGGCGCTGGGCCTGGGGCTGGGCCTGGTGCCGGTGCTCTTCCTGCTGGTGCCGGGGCTGACCGACGTGCAGGTGCTGGGGCTGCCCCTGGCCTGGCTGCTGCTCGGGGTGCTGGCCTACCCGTTCCTGGTGCTGCTGGGCTGGCGCTACCTGCGGCGCGCCGAGGGCAACGAGGACGCCTTCGTGGAGCTGATGGAGGCCGGGCGCGCCCCCGGACCGACCCCCGGCCCGACCCCCGAGCGCAGGCGGCGGCGGTGAGCCCCGGCCTCGGCGCCGCCCCGGGCATCGTCGCGCTGGTCCTGGTCAGCGTGGCCACCCTCGCGATCGGCACCTACGGCCTGCGGTTCTCGCGCACCACCAGCGACTTCATGGTCGCCTCGCGCACGGTGCGCCCGCGGATGAACGCCTCGGCGATCAGCGGGGAGTACCTCTCGGCGGCCTCGTTCCTCGGCGTCGCCGGGCTGCTGCTGACCTTCGGCGCCGACATGCTCTGGTACCCCGTGGGCTGGACCGCCGGCTACCTGGTGCTCCTGACGCTTGTGGCGGCCCCGCTGCGCCGCTCGGGCGCCTACACGCTGCCGGACTTCGCCGAGGCCCGCCTCGACTCGCAGGCGGTGCGCCGGGCCTGCTCGCTGCTGGTCGTGGCGATCGGCTGGCTCTACCTGCTGCCGCAGTTCCACGGCGCCGGCATCACCCTGGCCAGCGCCGTCGGCGGCCCCACCTGGCTGGGCTCGCTGGTCGTGGGATCGGTGGTGCTGATCAACGTCATCAGCGGCGGGATGCGCTCGATCACGCTGGTCCAGGCCTTCCAGTACTGGCTCAAGCTGACCGCGCTGCTGGTCCCGGCCGCCGTGCTCCTCGTGGTGTGGGCCGGCGACGGACGCCCCGGCCCCGCCGCCGGCTCGTCGGAGCCCGGCGGGTCGCTGTCGTGGTCGAGCCCCCTGGCCGAGTCGGGGTCGATGGGGCTCTACCTGACCTACTCGCTGATCGTGGCCACGTTCCTGGGCACCATGGGCCTGCCGCACGTGGTGGTGCGCTTCTACACCAACCCCGACGGCCGCGCCGCGCGGCGTACGACGCTGGTGGTGCTGGTGCTGATCGGCGTCTTCTACATGGTGCCGCCGGTCTACGGCGCGCTCGGGCGCGTGTACGCCGCCGAGCTGGCCGCCAGCGGCCGCTCCGACGTGCTGGTGCTCGAGCTGCCGCGGCTGATGCTGCCCGGCCTCGGCGGCGACGTGCTGACCGGGCTGGTCGTGGGCGGCGCCTTCGCGGCGTTCCTGTCGACGTCGTCGGGGCTGGCCATCGCGGTGGCCGGGGTGCTGAGCCAGGACGTCACCGGGCGCACCTACGCCGGCCGGCGCCTGGGCGGGGTCGCGGCCTTCCGGGTCGGTGCGGTGCTGGCGGTGGTGGTGCCGGCGACGGTCTCGCTCACGGAGTCGCAGGTGGGGGTGGCCACGACCGTGGGGCTGGCCTTCGCGGTCTCGGCCTCGACCTTCTGCCCGCTGCTGCTGCTGGGCATCTGGTGGCGCGGGCTCACCGCCGCCGGCGCGCTGGCCGGCCTGGCCGCCGGCGGCCTCGGCTCGGGCCTGGCCGCGGTGCTCACGCTCTTCCCCGGGTGGGCCGACGGGTGGGTCGAGGTGCTGCTGCGGCGTCCGGCGGCGTGGAGCGTGCCGCTGTCGTTCCTGGTGATGGTGGCCGTCAGCCGCGCCACCCGCGGCCGAGCCCCCCTGCACGTGCGCCGCTTCATGGTGCGCCTGCACACCCCCGAGGCGCTCGACCTCGACCGGGGCTGACTCCCGCCCGCCAGCCCTTCCCGGGTCGTGGTCCGGGTCGTGGTCCGGGTCGTGCTCCCTGGCCGCGCCATACCGCGTCCGCAGGCACACGACCCGAGCCACGACCCAGGCCACGACCCGATTCGTCCGGCAACCGGGACCCGCGAGCACGACCGGCGTCGTTAAGGCTAGCCTTACTAAGGTAAGCCTCACCTCTTAGACGGAGTACTCGATGACCCTGCGCCGCCCCCGACCGACCTCGGTCGCCCTCGTCGCCCTCGCCCTGCCCAGCGCCCTCGTCCTGACCGCCTGCGGCAGCGACGACACGACCGCGACCGACACGGGCGCCGCCACTGTCACCGTCGAGACCGCGCAGGGGCCCGTCGAGGTGCCGCGCGAGCCCGAGACGGTCATCACCTACGACATCGGCGTGCTCGACACCATCGACACCCTGGGCGGCGAGGTCGCCGGCGTGCCCGAGTTCGCGATGCCCGACTACCTCTCGGCCTACTCCGACGCCCCGGTCGTCGGCAGCCTCTTCGAGCCCGACTTCGAGGCGGTCGCCGAGATCGACCCCGACCTGATCATCGTGACCGGCCGCAGCCTCGAGGCGATGCCCGACCTCGAGGAGATCGCCCCGACCATCGACCTGTCGACCGACGAGGCCGACTACCTGGGCTCGGTCGAGCGCAACGTGCGCTCCCTGGCCACCATCATCGGCGAGGAGGACGCCGCCGAGGACGCCCTGGCCGACCTCCAGGCCGACGTCGAGGAGACCCGCGCCGCAGGCTCCGAGGCCGGCACCGGGCTGATCGTGATGACCTCCGCCGGCGAGGTGTCGGCGTACGGCGCCGGCTCGCGCTTCGGCCTGGTGCACGACGTGCTCGGCGTCGAGCCGGCCGTCGACATCGACTCGGCCACCCACGGCGAGCCGGTGTCGTTCGAGTTCGTCGCCGAGGCCGACCCCGACTGGCTGTTCGTCGTCGACCGCGACGTCGCCATCGGCGAGACCTCCGGCGAGTCGGCCGAGCAGGTGCTCGACAACGACCTGGTCGCGCGCACCACCGCTTGGTCGCAGGACCAGGTCGTCCAGCTCGACCCGATGGCCTGGTACATCGTCAGCGGCGGTCTGACCGCCACCGCCACGATGGTCTCCGACGTGGCCGACGGGCTCGCGTCCTGAACGCAGCACCCGGCTCGGTGGTGACCGCCACGACCCCCTCGCCCCCACCGGCCCCGAGCCCCGCCGTACGCCGCGCGCGCCGGGGCCGGTGGGGTGCCGCGGCGCCGCTGCTGCTCGGCGCCTCGGTGGTCGCGGCCCTGGCCCTGCTCAGCCTCTTCGTAGGCGTCAGCGACGTCTCCCCCGCCGCGCTGCTGCGCGGTGACTCCGACGCGTGGGAGCTGGTCGCGGTCAGCCGCGGCCCGCGCACCACCGCGCTGGTCCTGGCCGGGGTCTCGCTGTCGATCGCGGGCCTGATCATGCAGGTGCTGGTGCGCAACCGCTTCGTCGACCCGAGCACCGCCGGCACCGTCGACTCCGCCACGCTCGGGCTGGTCGTGGTGATGCTCTACGCGCCGGGGCTGCCGTTGATCGCCAAGGCCGGGGTGGCCAGCGTCTTCGCTCTCGCCGGCACCGGCGTCTTCCTGGCGCTGCTGAGCCGGATGCCGCTGCGCTCGCCCGTCATGGTGCCGCTGGTCGGCCTGATGTTCGGCGGCGTGGTCGGCGCGGCCTCCTCGTTCGTGGCCTACCGCTTCGACCTGGTGCAGTCGCTGCTCGCCTGGACCACCGCCGACTTCTCCGGCATCCTCCGCGGTCGCTACGAGCTGCTCTGGGTGGCCGGGGTGCTGGCCGTGGTCGCATGGGTGGTGGCCGACCGGTTCACCATCGCCGGGCTGGGCGCCGAGGTCGCCACCGGCCTGGGCGTCGACCACCGCCGGGTACTGATGACCGGGCTGGTGGTGGTGGCGCTGGTCAGCGCAGTGGTCGTGACCACGGCCGGCGTCATCCCGTTCCTGGGCCTGGTCGTGCCCAACGTGGTGCGGCTCTTCCTGGGCGACCACGTGCGGCGCAGCATCCCGTGGGTCGCGCTGGTCGGCGCCGGCTTCGTGCTGGTCTGCGATGTGCTGGGCCGGACCCTGCGCCACCCCTACGAGATCCCGCTGGGCGTCGTCGTCGGCGTCGTGGGCAGCGTCGTGTTCCTCGTGCTGCTGCTGAAGGGATCGTCCCGTGTCGGTTGAGACCGCGCCCGCGGCGGCGTACGCCGCTGCCCCGCGCGACGACTCGGAGCGCCGCGCCCGGCTGCTCACCGGGTTCAGCGTGCTGGCCGCGCTCGTCGTCTGCGCGGTGTTCGTGCTCTGGGACCTGCCGAGCGCGTGGGAGTACGTGCTCGAGCTGCGCGCCCGCAAGGTCGCGGCGCTGGCACTGGTCGCGGTCGCCGTGGCGGTCTCGACGGTGCTCTTCCAGACCGTCACGGCCAACACGATCCTGACGCCGGGGATCATGGGCTTCGACGCGCTGCACCTGCTCATCGCCACCCTGGTGGTCTTCACGGTCGGCTCCGGCGCCAACGCCGTCACCAGCGCCGACGGCGCCCGGGCCCTGTGGGCGCTCGAGACCACGCTGATGGTCGTCGTGGTGGCGCTGCTGAGCCAGTGGCTGTTCGTCGGGGCGCGGCGCGACCTGCACGTGCTGGTGCTCGTGGGCATCGTCGTGGGCACCCTCTTCCGCTCCGTCACCAGCCTGCTGCAGCGGATGCTCGACCCCACGCAGTTCGCGGTGCTGCAGGACTCCTTCTTCGCCTCCTTCAACACCGTCGACGAGACCCTGCTCGGGCTCTCCGCCATCGCGGTCGGGCTCACCCTGGCGGCCGTCTTCCGCCTGCGGGCGACCCTTGACGTGCTGGCGCTGGGCCGCGAGGTCGCGACCAGCCTGGGCGTCGACCACCGCCGCACGGTGATGGGCGTGCTGGTGGCCGTCGCCGTGCTCGTCTCGGTCTCCACCGCCCTGGTCGGGCCGATCACGTTCTTCGGGCTGCTCGTGGCCCACCTGGCCTACCGGGTCGTGGGCCACCGGCACCGCCACAGCCTGCCCACCGCCGCAGCCCTCGCCGTGGTCACGCTGGTGCTGGGCCAGCTGCTCCTCGAACGCGTCTTCTCCTACGCCACCGGGCTGTCGATCATCATCGACTTCGCCGGCGGCGTGCTCTTCCTCGCCCTGGTCCTCAGGAGGTCCCGCCGGTGATCACCGTCCGCTCGCTGACCAAGCAGTACGACGACACCGCGGTCGTCGACGACGTCACCCTCGACCTCGCGGGGCCCGGCGTCACGGCGCTGATCGGACCCAACGGGGCCGGCAAGTCGACGCTGCTCTCGGTGGTCGCCCGGCTGCTCTCCGCCGAGCGCGGCACCGTGCACGTGGGCGGGCGCGACGTGCACCGCACCGGCTCGCGCGAGCTGGCCACGGTGCTGGCGGTGCTGCGCCAGGAGCACGACCTGGCGGCCCGGCTGACCGTGCGCGACCTGGTCATGTTCGGCCGGTTCCCGCACTCGCGGGGCCGACCCACCAGCCACGACGTCGCGGTGGTCGAGGAGGTGCTGTCGCGCCTCGAGCTCGGTGGGCTCTCGCACCGCTTCCTCGACCAGCTCTCCGGCGGGCAGCGCCAGCGGGCGTTCATCGCGATGGCCCTGGCCCAGCAGACCGAGTACCTCCTGCTCGACGAGCCGCTCAACAACCTCGACCTCGCGCACGCGGTGGCGATCATGCGGATGCTGCGCACCGCCGCCGACACCCTCGGCACCCGCGTGGTCGTGGTGCTGCACGACATCAACTTCGCCTCGCGCTGGGCCGACGAGATCGTCGCCATGGCCGGCGGACGGGTGGTGGCCCAGGGCCCGCCCGCCGAGGTCATCACCCCCGAGGTGCTGCACGGTCTCTACGGCGTCGACGTGCACGTCGAGACGGTGCGCGGGCACCGGGTGGCGGTCCACTACGGCTGAGTCGTGGTCCGGGTCGTGGCTCGGGTCGTGGCTCGGGTCGTGGCCCGTGGACGCGGTCTGGCGCGTCCGGGGACACACGACCCAGACCACGACCGAAACCACGACCGGAACCACGACCGGAACCACGACCCAGGACACGACCTTGGTGCGAGGATGACGCCGTGCCCTCCCGGACCCTCCCCGCCGCCCTGCTGCTGTGCGTCACCGCGCCCGCGCTCACCCTGCTCGGCCTCGTCGCGGCCAGCCCCGTCGCCGCCAGCCCCGCCGTCGCGGCGCAGGAGGAACCACCCGCCGACACCACTCCCCCGCAGATCGACCTCGACCCGTGCTTCGGGTCGGAGCCGTGCCAGCGCCAGGCGGCGTACGTCGCGGGGTGGCTCGACGAGGGCGACGACCTGGCCGTGCTGGGCGCGCTCCTCGACGGCGAGCCGGTGGCCGAGCGGGTCTACGACGACGGGTCGGGGTTCGAGCCGCACGGCTGGTTCCACGCGCCCGGCCAGGACGTGGTCTACGAGGTGGACTACGCGATGGTGGTCGGTGTGCCGCAGGGCGAGCACCAGGTGACCTTCTACGCGCGCGACCTGGCCGGCAACGAGACCTCGCGCACCACGACGGTGGTCGGTGCCGAGCCCCCGGGGCGCCCCGGCGAGCTGCGCGCCCCCGAGCGGCCGCGCCGCGGCGGCTTCGTCCTGCGCTGGGCCGACGCCGAGCAGAACGGCTCGTACGTGCACCGCTACCGCGTGCAGCACGGCCGGGAGGACAGGTGGACGGTGGGTGGCGTCCCGTCGACCCCGGACACCCGCCTGGCGTGGTTCGGCCTGGAGCCGGGCTGGCACACGTTCCGGATCCGCGCGACGAACGGCGTCGGGGAGGGCCGCGCGACGCGGCTCCGCGTCTACCTGCACCGCCCCGGCTGAGACCCCGCCTCCCCCAGCAGGGCGCGAGCGCGCTCCACGACGAGGTCGACCACCAGCGGGTGCTCCCCCAGCACGTCGGCGCAGGAGCCCGCACCGGCGGTCTCGGCCATCTCGCGCACCTTCCGCGAGAACAACCCCGGCGAGAGCAGGTACGCCGAGACCGCGTCCCCCGGCCGGACGACCTCCTCGGGCCGTCGTCCGTAGCCCGAGAGCGTGGTCAGCCGCACCCGCCCGCCCCACTGCTGGCCCAGCAGCCGGGTGGCGCCGCGCAGGTCGCGCCAGGCGCGCAGGTCGGTGGAGCCGGCCGCGACCATCACCAGCGGCGCCCCGGGTTCGGCGCCGGCCTCGACCAGCCGGTCGACCTGGGCACGGGCCAGCAGCGGGTCGGGACCGAGCGGGCGCCCGAGCGCGACCGGCACCCCGGCCGGCGCGCCCGCACAGGCCTGCGGCAGGTCCTGCCGCACGTGGAAGCCGGTCGAGAGCAGCAGCGGCACCACCGCGGCCGGCCCGTGCAGGCTCGCCACGACGTCGGCGAGCAGCGGCTCGCTCAGCTCGACGTACGCCGCCGTCGCGGGCACGCCGAGCCGCTCGGCCGCCGCGGCCGTCAGGCGTCGCGCGGTCTCGTTGCCGCCGGCGCGGCGGGTGCCGTGCGCGACCGTGACGAGGCGGGGCGCACGACTCACGCATCCACCGCCAGGCGGTAGCCGCGCTTGACCACCGTCTGGACGGCGCGGGTGCCGAGAGCGGCCCGAAGGCGCGCCACGGCCATCTCGACCGCGTGCTCCGACCCGGCCGTGCCACTGGGCAGCATGGCCAGGAGGGCGCGGCGCGAGACGACGTTGCCCGGGTTGGCCACGAGGGCCTGCAGCACCGAGGCGGGTGCGGGCGAGAGCCGCACCTCGGCGCCGTCGAGGAGCACGTTGTCCCCGTGCAGCAGCAGCTGGTGCCCACCGACCAGCTCGACGGCCAGGCCGGAGCGGCGCGAGGGCAGCTCGCTGGCCAGCAGCTTGACCATCGCGACCAGCCGGGAGCGCTCGGGGTAGACGGTGGGCACGCCCCACAGCTCGAAGGCCGCTGCGGTGACCGGGCCGACGCACACAGCGAGCACGTCGGCCTGGAAGGCGCTGACCACGTCGTCGCGCCGCCCCACCGAGGCGGCGGCGTCGAGCAGCGCCGCGACCGCGGGCGCGGCGGTGAAGGTGACGGCCTGTACGTCGCCGTCGGCGATCTCGTCGACCAGCCGGAACATGGGCGTGGGGTCCTCGGCGCCCACCACGCGGTAGACGGTCACCACGTCGACGACGGCGCCCTGGCGGCGCAGGGCGTGCGCGACCATGGAGAGCGACTGGCCGTGCTCCTGCACCACGATCCGCCGGCCCGCCAGGTCCCGCCCGCGCAGGTGGTCGAGCACGTCCTCGAAGAGTTCCGACTCCGGCGCCCACAGCTCGCGCAGGCCGGCGCCGCGCAGCGCGCCCACGCTCTTGGGCCCGCGGGCCAGGATCTCGGCCGGGCGCAGGGCGTCGAGGAGCTCCTCGCGCAGCCCCCAGGACTCTGCCGCGCGCAGCCAGGCCTTCATGCCGACCCCGGTCGTGGCCAGGAACAGGTCGGGCGGCTGGGCGACCACCGCCTCGGTCGCCCGGCGCAGCGCCGCGTCGTCGACGCGGGTGGGGTCGTTCGAGAGCGCCGGGGCCCAGACGACCTCGGCGCCGCGACGCTCGATGAGGGCGATCTGCTCCTCGACCTTGCGCGAGGCCGTGACTCCGATCCGGAAGCCGTCGAGGCTCCCGCCACCGGACTCGTCCATCTCCTCGGCCCTCCCGTCGGCGTCCGGTCCGACGCCTGGTGCCAGGGCCTTCCCGGGGGTCACAGCGTGCACTCGGGCCGCCGCCCGCCCACCTGGACCTCTCCGCCGACGAGACGGACGTCGTAGGCGGCGGCCCCCAGGGTGGGGTCGTCGAGGCACCGGCCGTCGCGCAGCGCGTAGTGCTCCTTGTGCAGCGGCGAGGCCACGAACACCTCGTCACCGCGTGTGCCGATGATCCCACGCGAGAGCACGGAGGCCCCGGTCACCGGGTCGATGTTGGACAGCGCGTGCACCTGGTCGTCGTGCGTGCGGAAGATCGCGACCGCCTCGCCGCGCACCAGGGCCGGCACACCGGCCTCACGGGCCAGGGAGGCGAGGGCACAGACCGGCACCCAGTCCACCGCCTCGGGCGGGCGCTCCTCGTGGGGAACCGCGGCGCTCATGCCGGCGCCCCCACCGGGATCGTGGCCCCCAGGTCGACCGGCCCCGAGGGCACGATCTGGTCGCGTGCCGTGCCGAACGACACGGCCGGGTCGGGGGTCTCGGGCGCGTTGACGAACGACACGAAGCGGGCCAGCTTGTCGGGGTCGTCGAGCACCGCCGACCACTCGTCGACGTACGTCGCGACGTGGCGCGCCATCGCCGCCTCGAGCTCGCTGCCGAGGCCGAGCACGTCGTCGACGACGACCTCGCGCAGCCGGTCGAGCCCGCCCTCCAGCGAGTCGAGCCAGGGCGCCGTGCGCTGGAGACGGTCGGCGGTGCGCACGTAGTACATGAGGTAGCGGTCGAGGTAGCGCACCAGCGTCTCGTCGTCGAGGTCGCCGGCCAGCAGCCGGGCGTGGGCCGGCGAGGCACCGCCGTTGCCGCCGACGTAGAGGTTCCAGCCCTTCTCGGTGGCGATCACGCCGAAGTCCTTCGACCGGGCCTCCGCGCACTCGCGGGCGCACCCCGAGACGCCGCCCTTGAGCTTGTGCGGCGACCGCAGGCCCCGGTAGCGCAGCTCGAGGTCGATGGCCATCTGCACGGAGTCCTGCACCCCGAAGCGGCACCACGTCGAGCCGACGCACGACTTCACCGTGCGCAGCGACTTGCCGTAGGCGTGCCCCGACTCGAAGCCGGCGTCGACGAGCCGGCGCCAGATCACCGGCAGCTCCTCGACGCGGGCACCGAAGAGGTCGATGCGCTGGCCACCCGTGATCTTGGTGTAGAGCCCGTGGTCGCGGGCGACCTCGCCGATCACGATGAGCTTGTCGGGGGTGATCTCGCCGCCCGGGATCCGCGGCACCACCGAGTAGCTGCCGTTGCGCTGGATGTTGGCCAGGAACGCGTCATTGGTGTCCTGCAGCACCGCGCGCTGCCCGCCGAGCACGTGCTCGTTCACCAGGCTGGCCAGCACGGAGGCGACGGTCGGCTTGCACACGTCGCAGCCGCGGCCGGTGCCGTGGGCCTGCACGACCTCGTCGAACCCGCGGTAGCCGTGGATGGCGATGACGTCGAAGAGCTCGGCGCGCGAGAGCGCGAAGTGCTCGCACAGGGCCCGGCTGACCTCGCGCCCCTGGGCGGCGAAGTGGTCCTCGACGAGCGCCTTGACGGTGCCGACGCAGGAGCCGCAGGTGCTGCCCGCACCGGTGCACGCCTTCAGCCCCGCGACGTCCTCGCAGTGGTGCTCGACGCCGTCGGGACCCGGGTGTGCCACGTCGAGCCGCTCGAGGAGCGTGGCCTTGGTGACGTTGTTGCAGGAGCAGACCTGGGCCTCGGGCGGCAGCGCGGCCACGCCGGTGGCGCCCCCGCCGCGCCCGGGGGGCAGGATCAGCTCCTCGGGGTTGTCGGGCAGGTCGATGCCGCTGGCGACCATCGGCCGCAGCACGCCGTACGCCGACGCGTCGCCGACGAGGATCCCGCCGAGCAGCCGCCGCCCGTCGTCGCTGACGACGAGCTTCTTGTAGAGCCCCGCGACCGCGTCGGCGAAGACAAGCTCGAGGGCGCCCTCGGTGGTGGCGAAGGCGTCGCCGAAGGAGGCGACGTCGACCCCCAGCAGCTTGAGCTTGGTGGACATGTCGGCGCCCGCGAAGCGCCCCGGCCCGCCGAGCAGGGCGTCGACGACCACCTCGGCCATGTCGTAGCCCGGGGCGACCAGCCCGTACATCCGGCCGCCGGGCGCGGCGCACTCGCCGACCGCCCAGACCCGTTCGTCGCTGCTGCGGCACTGCTCGTCGACCAGCACGCCACCACGCTCGGCCACCTCGAGGCCGGCGGCGCGGGCCAACGAGTCGCGGGGCCGGACACCGGCCGAGAACACCACGACCTGGGCATCGACACGCTCGCCCCCCGCCAGCGCGAGACCGTCGACACGGCCGGCGCCGGTCACCGACTCGGTGGCGACACCGGTGTGCACGCGCACCCCCAGCCCCTCGACGTGGCGCACCAGCGTGGCGCCGGCGGTCTCGTCGAGCTGCACCGGCATCAGCCGCGGCGCCATCTCGACGACGTGGGTCTCCAGGCCGAGCTGGACCAGCGCGTTGGCCGCCTCCAGCCCCAGCAGCCCGCCGCCGACCACGACCCCGGCCGTCGCCGACCGGGAGGCCTCCCTGATCGCGTCGAGGTCCTCGATGGTGCGGTAGACGAAGCAGCCGTCGAGGTCGCGCCCCGGCACCGGCGGCACGAACGGCGCCGCCCCGGTGGCCAGGACCAGCTGGTCGTAGGCAAGCACCCGCCCGTCGGAGAGCCGGACCGTGCGGGCGGCCCGGTCGAGGGCGGTGACCTCGGTGCCGAGCAGCAGCTCGACCGCCGGGTCGTCGTAGCACCCGGAGGGCAGCAGGGAGAGCTCTTCGGGGCCCGACGCCGCGAAGTACGACGTGAGCGCCACCCGGTCGTAGGCCGGGCGCGGCTCCTGGCCCACCACGACCACGTCGTGGGTGGCGGTCAGGCCGCGCTCGACCGCGGCCTGCACGAGGCGGTGGCCGACCATGCCGTGGCCGACCACGACCAGGCGCGGGCGGAGGGTGGTGCTCGTCATCGGTTCTCCCTCACTTGGTGCAGTGCTCGGAACGGAGCTCGGACCGGGGCTCGGACCGGGGCTCGGGTGGTGCGGGACTGCCTGACCAGGCTGGGCCGGCGAGGTTGCCCCGCGGTGACCTCGTCGATGACGTCGTGTCACTTTGTCCGCACGACCTCACAGGCCGGTTCGGCCGCGGTGGTGCCGACCAGCTGCGCGCAGGTCGCGGTGCACGACCCGCAGCCGGTGGTGGCCCGGGTCTGCTCGCGCGCCTCCTGGAGGTCGGCGCAGCCCCGCAGCCGGCCGGCGCTCACACCGGCGCAGGCGCAGACCTCGACGTCGTCGGGCAGGGCGGTCGCGGTGGGCGCCGCGGCACCCCGCTCGGGCAGCAGCAGCTGGCCCGGCTCGTGGGGGCCGAGCACCGTGCCGCGGTCGTAGTGCTGGGTGATCAGGCCGACGCGCGACAGGTCGCCGACCAGGGCGGCGGCCACCACGACGCCGCCGCGCACCACCAGCCGCGAGTGCTTGCCGACCACGGGGTTGGTGACCTCGACGACCTCTCCTGCGGCCCCGACGGGGTCGCCGAGCACCGCCACGTCGAGACCGGTGGCCCGCAGCCTGGCGACCCCCCGCGACCCTGCGTGGGCGACGTCCTCGCCGCACAACCGGCGTGCCAGCACCGCGGCCTGGTCCCAGGCCGGGGGGACGAAGCCGGTGGTGGTGCCGCGGTGCTCGGCGCAGTCGCCGATCGCGTGCACGGCAGGGTCCGTCGGGGAGGTGAGGTGGTCGTCGACCACGACGCCGCGACGCACGGCCAGCCCCGCGGCCCGCGCCAGCGAGGTCGACGGGCGCCCGCCAGCGGTGAGCACGACCAGGTCGGTGTCGAGCACGGCGCCGTTGTCGAGGCGCACGCCGGTGACGCCCTCGCCCGAGGCCGGCTCGACCAGCCGGACGGCGCGCGCCCCGGTGTAGACCGTGGTGCCGAGCCGGCGCAGGCTGCGTGCCAGCACCTGTCCGGCTCCGGCGCCGACCTGTCGGGAGAGCAGGTGCTCGGCGCCCTCGACGACCTCGGTGGACACCCCGCGCACCGAGAGCGCCCGGGCCACCTGCAGCCCCAGCAGTCCACCGCCCACGACCACCGCCCGACGGGCGCCAGGCACGGCGTCGACCAGCCCGTCGCAGTCGGCGAGCGAGCGGAAGGCGTGCACCGACGGGTGCAGCCGCCCCTCGGGCGTGACCAGCCCGCGCACGGGGGGCAACGTGGGCAGCGACCCGGTGGCCAGCACCAGCCGGTCGAAGGGCACCACGGTGCCGTCGACGAGCATCACGTCGCGGTGCTCACGGTCGACGGCGAGCACCTTGGTCCCCAGGCGCAGGTCGATGCCGTGCTCGGCGTACCACTCCGCTCTGCGCAGCCCGATCGCCCCGGCGGCGTGGGTGCCCTCGAGCACCGCCGAGAGCAGGATGCGGTTGTACGCCGGCACCGGCTCGTCACCCAGGACGGTGACCCGTCCGGCGTACGCGCCGGCGACCAGCTGCTCGACCAGCCGGGTGCAGGCCATCCCGTGGCCCACCACCACGAGACGCTCGCGGCTCACGCGGCACCCACCCGGGCCGCGCAGACCTTGAACTCCGGCATCCGGCTGGCCGGGTCGAGCGCGTCGTTGGTCAGCCGGTTGACCCCGAGCCAGTGGAACGGCACGAAGACGGTGTCGGGCCGGATCGTGTCGACGACCCGGGCGGGGGCGCGCAGGGTGCCACGGCGGGTCCCGACCTCGACGAGCATCCGGTCGGCGACCCCGAGCCGGGCCGCGAGCTGCGGGTGCATCTCGACGAACGGGCCCGGGTCGGGCAGCGCGGCGATCCGCCGGGTCTGCGCGCCGGACTGGTACTGGGCCAGCACCCGCCCCGTGGTCAGGTGCAGCGGGTAGTCCGCGTCGGGCGGCTCGGCCGGCCCCCGGTGGTCGACGGCGTGGAAGCGGGCGCGGCCGTCCGGCGTCTCGAAGCGCTCGGAGAAGAGCCGGGGTGTGCCGGGGTGCGCTGCGCCCTCGGTCGCCGGGCACGGCCAGAAGACGCCGTGCTCGGCCTCGATGCGGGCGTAGGTGATGCCGCTGTAGTCGGCGACGCCACCCGCCGAGGCCCGCCCGAGCTCGGCGAAGACCTCCTCGGGGTCGGTCGACAGCGGCACCGGCGAGCCCAGCCGCTGAGCGAGCCCGGCCATCACGTCGAGGTCGGAGCGCACGCCCTCGGGCACCGGCACCGCCTGGCGGCGCAGCACCACCCGTCCCTCGAGGTTCGTCATCGTGCCCGTCTCCTCGGCCCACTGCGTCACCGGCAGCACCACGTCTGCCAGCGCCGCGGTCTCCGAGAGCACCAGGTCGCAGACCACCAGCAGGTCGAGGGCCTCGAGCCGCTCGGTCACCCGGGTGGCCCGGGGGGCCGAGACCACGATGTTGGAACCCATCACCAGCAGCGCCCGGGGACCGGTCGGGGTCCCCAGCGCGTCGAGCATCTCGTACGCCGAGCGGCCGCGCCCCGGGATGGCGCCGGGGTCCACTCCCCAGACCCGCGCCACGTGGGCGCGCGCCTCGGGGTCGTCGATCATCCGGTAGCCGGGCAGCTGGTCGGCCTTCTGGCCGTGCTCGCGCCCGCCCTGCCCGTTGCCCTGGCCGGTCAGGCAGCCGTAGCCGGCGTGCGGGCGACCCGGCATGCCCAGCGCCAGGGCGACGTTGATCCAGGCCAGCACGGTGTCGGACCCCTGGGCGTGCTGCTCGGCGCCGCGGGCGGTGAGCACCACGACGCGACCGGAGCCCGCGAGCAGCTCGACCAGGGCCTGCTGCTCGGCGACCGCGACGCCGCTGACCCGCTCGACGCGCTCGGGCCACCAGCCGGCGACCGACTCGGCGACCGCGTCCCACCCCCGTGTGCGCTCCTCGACGTACGCCGCGTCGACGGGGCCGCCGGCCACCAGCAGGTGCAGCACCCCCAGCGCCAGCGCCAGGTCACCCCCGGGAACCGGCTGCACCAGCACGTCGGCGTGCGCAGCGGTCGGGGTGCGCCGCGGGTCGACCACCACGACCTGCCCGCCCCGCTCGCGCAGCCGGTCGAGGTGGCGTGCGGCAGGCGGCATGGTCTCGGCGAGGTTCGAGCCGACCAGGACCACGACGTCGGCCTGCTCGACGTCGGCGAGCGGGAAGGGCAGTCCTCGGTCGATGCCGAAGGTGCGGGTGGCGGCCGAGGCCGCCGAGCTCATGCACCAGCGCCCGTTGTAGTCGATCTGGCTGGTCCCGATCGCGACCCGGGCCAGCTTGCCCAGCTGGTAGGCCTTCTCGTTGGTCAGACCGCCACCGCCGAAGACCCCGATCGCGTCGGCGCCGTGGTCCTCGCGCAGGACCGAGAGCCGGGCGGCGACCAGGTCGAGCGCCTCGTCCCAGGAGGCCGCGCGCAGCTCGCCGGTGGCCCGGTCCCGCAGCAGCGGGGTGGTCAGCCGCTCGCGGCTGCCGCTCAGCCCGCCGGCCGTCCACCCCTTGCGGCACAGCGCCCCCTCGTTGACCGGGAACTCCGCCCACGGCTGCACCTCCAGGCGCGCCCCGCCCCGGCCGGAGCCGGTCAGGGTCATGCCGCACTGCAGCGAGCAGTAGGGGCAGTGGGTCCTTGTGCCCTGCGGGCCTGGTGGCGGGGGCGCGGTGCCGGTCATCAGGCGCGGGCGGCCGCGAGCGGTGCGGTGGGACGGATGTAGACCGACCAGGTCACCAGCGCGCAGAGCACGTAGTAGGTGATGAACAGCACGAAGGCGGTCTTGACCGCCGCGAGCGGGTCGGCGATCCAGGGGGCGCCGAACATCATCGGGATCAGGAAGCCCCCGATCGCACCGGCCGCGCCGATGATGCCGACCGCCGCCGAGGACTCCTTGGTGGCGCGCAGCAGTGCGCTGCGGTGCTCGGGCGTGCCCGTCTCGGTGCCCGCGGCGTGCTGGTGGCGCCAGATGGTGGGGATCATCCGGTAGGCAGACCCGTTGCCGACGCCGGTGGCGGCGAAGACGCACAGGAAGAAGGCCAGGAAGAGCGGGAACCACGACGAGTTCGCGTCGGCCACCGCCAGGTCGCCGGCCGGGTTGGCCACCACCTGGCTCAACGTCCACAGCACCGCACACGTGGAGGCGATCATCGCCACGAAGGCGGCCAGGGTCACCCGGGCCCCGCCGAAGCGGTCGGCGAGCCAACCGCCGAAGGGGCGGGTGAACGAGCCGACGAGTGCGCCGAGGAAGGCGTAGAACACGAAGTTGATGCCGCCGGTGACGGCACCGGTGGACGGGTCGACCACCGAGAAGTTCACCTTGATCAGCAGCGGCATCGCCGCGGAGTAGCCGATGAAGGAGCCGAAGGTGCCGATGTAGAGGAAGCTCATCACCCACGTCTGGGGGCGCCGGAGCACCGCCGCGCTCTCCCTGCTCGAGCCGGTGGCGGTGCCGAGGTTGTCCCTGTAGAAGTACGCGCCCAGTGCGGCCGCCACAGCCAGGGCGACGTAGACCCAGCCGGCCCGCTCGAGGTGGATGCCCCCCTCGGCGGCCTTCACCAGCCCGAACACACCGGCCGCCCCCACGATGACGGGCAGCGCGAACTGGATGACGGCCACGCCGATGTTGCCGCCTGCGGCGTTGAGACCGAGCGCGGCCCCCTTCTTGTCGGAGGGGTAGAAGGCGTTGATGTTGGCCATCGAGGACGCGAAGTTGCCACCACCCAGGCCCGCGGTGGCCGCGATCAGCACCATCACCCAGTACGGCGTGCCGGTGCGCTGGACGGCCACCACGAACAGGACGGTGGGCACCAGCAGCAGCAGCGCGCTGGCCACGGTCCAGTTGCGTCCGCCGAAGCGGGGGACGGCGAAGGTGTAGGGGATCCGGATCAGCGCGCCGACCAGGTTGGGGGCGGCGACCAGGAAGAACAGCTGCTGGGGGCTGTAGCCGAAGCGGCTGCCGAGCATGGCCGCGGACACGCTCCAGATCAGCCACACCGAGAAGCCCAGGTGCTCGGCGAAGATCGACCAGCCGAGGTTGCGACGGGCGACCTGCTTGCCGCCGCCCTCCCAGAAGTCCTGCTCCTCCGGGCGCCAGTCGTCGATCCAGCGCCGGGTGCGGCGTGGCGGCGGGGCGCAGGGCGGGCTGGCTGCCGGTGCAGCGGCGGCGGGTGTGGGCTGCAGGGTGGTCATGGCGGTTCTCCTCGGAGGAGCACGGGACGGGTGCGCGCCGACCAGTCGGTGACCGGCGTGCCGCCAGCCTCCCGAGCCCAGGTTTCAGCCCGCGTGCGCCTGACGCGTCGCTCCCGTCAACTTCCGCTCACGGCCTCACACCCCTCACGACCTCACCGTCGATCCCGGCACGGCGCACACTGGGGCGGTGCCGACCCGACTGCTCATCACCGCCGACACCCACCTCCCCCGGCGCGCCAAGGCGCTCCCCGAGGAGGTGTGGGCAGCGGTCGAGGAGGCCGACGTCGTGGTGCACGCCGGCGACTGGGTCGAGGTGTCCCTCCTCGACGAGCTCGAGCAGCGCAGCCGCCGCCTGGTCGCCGTGCACGGCAACAACGACCACGGGGTGCTGCGTGAGCGGCTGCCACTGGTGGCCGAGGCCGAGATCGAGGGACTGCGGCTGGGCGTGGTGCACGAGACCGGCGACAAGCAGGGCCGCGAGAAGCGCTGCGACGCGGCCTACCCGCACCTCGACGTGCTGGTCTTCGGCCACAGCCACATCCCGTGGGACACCACGACCCCGGGGGGCCTGCGGCTGCTCAACCCGGGCTCACCGACCGACCGGCGCCGCCAGCCGCACTGCACCTACCTGACGGCGAGCATCACCGACGGGTCGCTGCACGCCGTGGTGCTGCACCGGCTCCCGCCGCGCAGACCCTGAGGAGGGGGCAGGAGCCGTTCCGGCCGGTGTACGTCGTTCGACGGACGCGGCAGGGCCCCGAGCCCGACTAGCCTCGCGGGAACGAGGAGGCCTCATGCGATACCGACACCGCCTCGGCGGTCGCACCTACGAGTTCGACGGGCTGGTGCAGCTGATGGGCAGGGCGTCGCCGGCGCGCTCGGGCGACGAGCTGGCAGGATGCGCCGCCGCGAGCGACGCCGAGCGCGCCGCCGCGAGGTGGGCCCTGGCAGACGTGCCGCTGACCCGTTTCCTCGAGGAGCACCTGGTCCCGCCCGAGGACGACGACGTGACCCGGTTGATCCTCGCGTCGCACGACGAGTCCGCGTTCTCCGCCGTCTCGCACCTGACGGTGGGGGGCCTGCGCGAGTGGCTGCTCGCCGTGGCCGTCGAGGCGGACGGTGCGCAGCGGCTCACCCGCCTGGCCCCCGGCCTGACCCCCGAGATGGTGTCGGCCACCTCCAAGCTGATGCGCAACCAGGACCTGGTGGCGGTCGGCGCCGCGACCAGGGTGGTGACCGGCTTCCGCACGACCGTCGGGCTCCCCGGGAGGCTGTCGACGCGCCTGCAGCCCAACCACCCGACCGACGACGCTGCCGGGATCGCTGCCGCCGTGCTGGACGGCCTGCTGCTGGGCGCCGGCGACGCGGTCATCGGGATCAATCCCGCCTCCGACAACCCGGCCACCGTCACCCGCCTGCTGCGGATGCTGGACGAGCTGCGCCAGCGCTACGAGATCCCGACCCAGTCCTGCGTGCTCACCCACGTGACGACGACCCTCGACCTGCTGGAGGCCGGTGAGCCCGTCGACCTGGTGTTCCAGTCGATCGCGGGCACGGAGGGGGCGAACAGGGGCTTCGGCGTCGACCTCGGACTGCTGGCGCAGGCCAGCGACGCGGTGCGCTCCACGGCACGGGGCACGGTCGGGCAGCAGGCCATGTACTTCGAGACCGGCCAGGGATCGGCGTTGTCGGCCGACGCCCACCTCGGGACGGACGGGCACCCGGTGGACCAGCAGAGCCTGGAGTGCCGCGCGTACGGCGTGGCCCGCGCGTTCGACCCGTTCATCGTCAACTCCGTGGTGGGCTTCATCGGGCCGGAGTACCTCTACGACGGCAAGCAGATCCTGCGTGCCGGGTTGGAGGACCACCTCTGCGGCAAGCTGTTGGGGGTCCCGATGGGCGTGGACGTCTGCTACACCAACCATGCCGAGGCCGACGCCGACGACATGGACACCCTGCTGACCGTGCTCGGGGTGGCGGGGTGCTCGTTCGTCATCGCGGTCCCCGGGTCCGACGACGTGATGCTGGGCTACCAGTCGACCTCCCACCACGACGCGTTGTACGTGCGCCGTGTCCTGGGCAAGCGCCCGGCCCCCGAGTTCGAGGCGTGGCTGGACCGGGTCGGGCTGCTCGCGCCGGACGGTGGCGTGCGCAACGTGGACCCGGCCGGCACGATCCTGCGGACGCTGGCCCGATGAGCGGCGACTTCTGGGCCGGTCTGCGCGGGTCGACGCCGGCCCGCATCGGACTGCACCGCACCGGCGACGCGCTGGACACCCCGGCGCTGCTGTCCCTCGGCGCCGCCCACGCCCTGGCCCGGGACGCCGTGCACCGTCCCCTGGACGTCGAGTCCGTCACCGAGCAGCTGCGCGGCCTCGGCCTGGGCGAGCCGGTCGTCGTCCGGAGCGCCGCGCCCGACCGGCGCACCTACCTCGCCCGTCCCGACCTCGGCCGCCGTCCGTCCGGCGACCTCGCCCCTGCGCGCGGTCGTGCCGTCGACCTGGCGGTGGTGGTGGCCGACGGGTTGTCCTCGGAGGCCGTGGAACGGCACGCGACGCCGTTGCTCGGCGAGCTCGTCACCCTCCTGCCGGGCCTGGTGCTCGCGAGCCCCGTGGTGGCGACCCAGGCCAGGGTCGCGCTCGGCGACCACGTCGGCGCGCACCTGGGTGCCGCACTGGTGCTCGTGCTGATCGGTGAACGGCCCGGCCTGTCCAGCACCGACAGCCTCGGCGCCTACCTGACCTGGGAGCCCCGCCCCGGCCTCGGCGACGCCGCGCGCAACTGCGTCAGCAACATCCGCCCGCCGCACGGGCTCGACTACCCCGCGGCCGCGCGGGTCCTGTCGATGCTGGTGGCGGGGGCGCGCCGGCTCGGCGCCACCGGGGTCCACCTCAAGGACCGGTCCGGCGCCGTCGCACCCGGGGGCACCACCGATCAGCTGGGCCACCAGGGTGGCAGCCGCAGCCCCGACTCGGTGTAGGGCGCGGGATGCACGATCCGCTGCCTGTTGTCCTGTATCTGGAACACCAGGTGGGCCATCGAGATGGACGGATCCGGCGTGGCCAAGGGGTAGGCGAGGGCGGCCTGCCCCGCTCCGGCGAAGCTGTAGGCGCCGTTGACCCCGCGGTGCACGCCCTGGCGCAGCGCCTCCGAGACCGAGCCGAAGTCCCGCGCCGAGTCCGCCGCCCCCCAGGCGTCGGCGAGGATCCGGACCCGGTCGTAGGCGATCCCCGCGTGTGAACGACCGGGCGGCACGGCCCAGGCGCGCCGGTAGGAGTCGATGAACCGTCGAGCGACCTGGTCGGAGTAGGTGCCGGTGGTGGTGGCCCACAGCAGACCCTCCGCCGCCGGGCCCATCTCGACCCGGAACCTGGGGATCGAGGGGGCGTAGAGGGCGTAGAGCAGGGTGGGTGCGGGGTCGGCCTGGAAGGCGCGCACGAACGAGATGGTCTCGTGGGTGAAGAAGCTGCCGATCATGACCGCCGCCGGCGCCCGGGCGGCCACGCGTCGGCCCTCCTCGGCCCACTGCTCGGCCGACGCGATGTCGTCGGCGATGTAGTCGAGTTCCCACCCCGCTGCCTCGGCCATCGCCACGGCACGCTCGATACCGAGGTCGCCGAGCTTCCACCGCCCCCGCACGATGGCCAGCGAGCGTGAACGACGCGGCAGCTGGCCACTGTCCCGCAGCTCGGTGAGCGCGTGCACGAAGCCCGGGCCGTAGTTGATGTCGCTGGGGCAGATCTGGAAGATGTGTCCGTACCGGCCGGGGTTGTGCTCCACGAGCCGCACCATGGACTCGAGCGTCGCGGCGTGCAGGTACGGCGCACCGTGCTCGGCGGCGATCTCGTGCGCGACCTCCTGGTCGCCCAGGTACCCCGACACCAGGGCGTCCACGTCGCGTCCGGCGAGCTCGGAGAAGGCTGACCGGATGGACTCGCCGTCCTTGATGTCGAGGTCGACGTTGACGAGCTCGACCGGACGCCCACCGATCCCGCCGCGGAGGTTGACCTGGTCGATGGCCAGCTGGCTGGCTCGGATCATCTCCTCCCCGTCCTCGGCGATCTCCCCGGTCACGGGGAAGGCGCTGCCGAGCAGGATCGGGCGGCGCACCGAGCGCCTGCGCGTGGTGGGCGCCGATGCACTGTCCCCTCGTCTCGACAACCCTCCGGAGGACGCCGGGGCCCTGGTCGCGTCCGGGTCGCTCAGGATGCCGTGCAGCAGGCGGTCGAAACCGTGGGGCCCGCCGGTGACCGGCAGGAGGATGAGGCTCTCCTCGAGCGCGGTCACCGCAGCGGCGGCCCGGGAGCGCACCTGGAGCTTGCCGAGGACCCGTTCGACGTGCGTGGTGACGGTGCGCACGCTGGCCCACAGCCGCTCGGCGATCTCGGCGTTGCCCAGACCGCCGGAGAGCAGCGTGAGCACCTCCAGCTCCCGTTGGGTCAGGGAGTAGGGAGGCTCGCTGTCCTCCACCCAGGACAACGACGTGCGCCCACCGACCCCCGCACTGCGCACCGTGGCGAAGACCAGCCGGCGGGACTCGTCGCGCCAGTAGAAGGACAGCTCGTGCGCGCCCTGCAGCCGACCGGCCCTGCGGGCCAGCTCCAGCAGCTCCTGCCAGGCGCCGGGGCCCTGGGCCAGGCTCACGCCGCGGGCGGAGGCCGGCTCTCCGTGCCTGTCGAGCACCACCTCGTGGACGGCGGCTCCGGGCACGGGCGGGCGGGCGTTGGCGGGCACGTCTTCTCCGATCTCTGCGAACCTGGGCCCGAGCCCGTCCCAGACTCTAGGGCCGGGCGCCGGATGGCCAGTGGCGTCGTGCGTCCCGAGTCCGAACCGTGAGGAGGCCGTGATCGGCGCGGGTCACGAGCGCCGGCGCGACCACGAGTCCAGCCCGACGGCGAGGAGCACGATGGTGCCCTTCGCGATCAGCTGCCAGTTCTGCGAGAGGTTGAGGCTGTAGAACAGGTTCGTCAGGGTCGCGAAGATCAGCAGCCCCACGACGGTGCGCCACACCGCGCCCTCGCCACCTCGCAGCGAGGTGCCTCCCACGATCACGATGGCGATCGCGTCCAGCGCGACGTTGGCGCCGACATCGGCCTGTCCCACGCCCAGCCGTGACGCATCGATCGTGCCTGCGAAGGCCGCTAGGGCGCCGGTGAGCACGTACACGCTGGCCGTGAGGTCGTTGACCCGCAGCCCCGACAGCCAGCCCGCCTCGTGGTTGCCGCCGATCGCGTAGATGTTGCGGCCGTAGCGGGTCAGCGCGAGCAGCACCCCACCGGCGACGAAGGTGAGGGCGAGGACCAGGATCGGTGTGGGAACCCCGGCCACGCTCGACCGGGCGAGCACCTTGAACTGCGGGTCGGAGACGATGAAGGGCGCCGAGCCGGAGTAGAGGTAGGCCACTCCCGAGATCACGGAGGCACTGCCCAGGGTGGCCACGAACGGGTTGATCCCGATCCGGGCGACGAGCAGTCCGTTGAGCACGCCACAGACCAGGCCGGCCCCCAGCGCGGCGGCGAGCCCCAGGCTCGGTGAGCCCGTCGAGATCGCGACGCCGGCCGCCACCGTGGCTCCCAGGGCGTACGTCGCTCCGACGGAGAGGTCGAAGCCGCCGGAGATGATGACGAAGGTCATGCCGAGGGCGACGATCCCGACCGCGGTGTTCTGCAGGAGCAGGTCGCGCAGGTTCTCCGGCGACACGAACCCCGGGTAGAGGACGGTGGCGAGCACCACCAGGCCGGCCAGGACCAGGATCATGGCGTAGCGCTGCAGGAGGGCCGCGGGCCCGGGACGCTCGCGCGACCCCGTGCTCGGTGCCGCGACCCGGGTCGGCGGCGAGGCGAGGTCAGTGGGCTGGTTCATGCTTCTCTCCTGGGCTGAAGCCGTGGTGGACCACGGCGTCGACGGTGAACTCGGGGTCGTCGGCGGATATCTCGCGCACGACACGTCCATGGGCGAAGACGAGGAGCCGGTTCGCGATGGCGAGGACCTCCTCGAGCTCCGAGGACGTCACCACCACGGCGGCGCCCTCCTCGGCCAGTCGGACGAGCGAGGTCAACACCTCGGCCTTGGCGCCGATGTCGATGCCTCGGGTGGGTTCGTCGATGAGGAAGACGTCAGGTCGGTGGCCCGCCCACTTGGCCAGGAGCACCTTCTGCTGGTTGCCCCCGGACAGGTTGCGCACCGGCTCGCCGAGGCGGCGGCGGTCGAAGGCGAAGAACTCGCCGGTCCGGCCCGCCTCGGCGCGCTCGGCACCTCGGTCGAGGAAGGGACGTCCGCCACCGGGGCGGCCCAGCCAGTAGTTGCTGGCACCGTCCATCCCCAGCACGAGAGCCTGCTTGCGCGACTCCGGGACCATCACGACGCCCGCGTCGACGCTGTGCCGGACCCGCCCGGGCCAGCTGCGCTCCTCGCCGCGCAGGCGCAGGACCCCGCGCGACGCCGGCTCGGCCCCGGCCAGGGAGCGCAGGAAGGTCGTGCGCCCCGAACCGACCAAGCCCCACAGACCCACGATCTCTCCGGCGCGCGCGGTCATGGCGATGTCGCTGAGGACGCCCGGCAGGTTCACGTCCTCGACGTGGAGGACCTCCGCTCCCAGCGGGTGGCTGCCCCGGTCGGCGAGCTTGTCGACGGCCCGACCCACCATGTGCTCGATGAGCGTGGGCCGGGTCCACTCCGAGCGTGCGGCGCTGCGCACCACGGCCCCGTCGCGCAGCACCGTGATCGTGTCGCTGAGGTCGAGCACCTCGTCGAGGTTGTGGCTGACGAACACGATGGTCGTGCCCCGCGCCGTCAGCGTGCGCAGCACCCGGTAGAGCGTCTCGCGCTCGTGCTCGGCCAGGGCGGCGGTCGGCTCGTCGAGGACCACGATCCTCGCGTCGCTCTGCACACCGCGCATGATCTCCAGCATCTGCTGCTGGGAGACCGAGAGCGCGCGCACCGTCGCGTCTGGCGGCACGTGCACGTCGAGCTCCTCGCACAGCTCGAGGTAGCGGCGACGCATCCAGCGTCGGTCCAGCAGACCGCGCCGGGTGCGGGTCTGCCCGAGGAAGACGTTCGCCTCCGCGGACAGCCCCGGCACCATGGTCAGCTCCTGGTAGACGGTCACCAAGCCGTGCTCGCGGCTCTCCCGCGGGTCGGCGCCACGCAGGCGTCGGCCGAACACCTCCACGGTGCCGCCGTCGACTCCGAGCCGACCGCTGATCATGCCGAGCAGGGTGGACTTGCCGGCTCCGTTCTCGCCCACGAGGGCGTGCACCTCCCCGGAGCGGACGGTGAGGTCGGCACCCTGCACGGCGACGGCGCCGCTGAACACCTTGCGAGCGCCTCGGCACGCGATGGCCGGGACCGTGTCCGCCTCGGGGGCGGGACGTGTCGCGAGTGGCATGTGGTTCTCCTGGCGGTGGGTGGTCGAGCAGCGGGCGGGCTCAGTACTCCGCGGTGAACTCGTCGACGTTGTCGGGCGTCGCGAACGGCGTACCGGGCAGCGAGTCGGACTCGGCGAGGTTGACGAAGGCAGCCACGTCCTCGCCCGAGACGTAGTCGGCGACCGCCTCGATGGCCTCACGCGTCTCCTGGCGGGGCAGCATCATCACCGAGCTCTCCAGCCCCCCGGACCGCAGCTGCGACAGCGCCCACTCGTCGCCACCGAAGTCGTAGATCTCCACGTCCTTGCCGCCCACGGCCTCCACCACGCCGCGGGTCATGCCCGAGAAGTTCGACATCACGATGTCGATGTCGGGGTTGGCCTGCACGATGGTCTGGGCCGCGTCGAACGCCTTGGGGGTCGTGTAGTCGGTGGTCTGCTGTGCCACCACCTCGAATCCCTCCGCGTCCTCGAACGCCTGGGCGGCATCGAAGAAGCAGATCGTGTTGGCGTTGAGGTCGGGACCCGAGATCAGGCCGATCTTGGCGCCCTCGGGGTGGGAGTCGATGACGTCCTGCACCCAGGCCTGGTAGACGTCGAGGGTCTGGCCACCGACGTAGGTCACGGTGCCCGGCTGGTAGGTCTCCTCGCCGAGATTGGTCGCCCGACCACAGATCGGCAGGTTGAAGACGGAGACCAGGACGTCCTTCTCGGGAGCCTCCTGGGTGAGGATGTCGCAGACCAGGTTGCCGTCGTTGGGCTCGACCACGAAGGCGTTGTACTTGCCGCTGGTCAACGCCTGCTGCATCTGGTCGTACTGGGTCTGCGCGTTGAACTCGCCGTCGAAGACGTCCAGCTCGGCGCCGATCTCGTCGGCGACGGTGTTGGCCTCGTCGATGGAGGCCTGCAGGTAGGAGTTGCTGCTGCCGGCGGAGAAGTAGGCGATCTTGAGGTCGGACGGGTCGTCGACGGGCGCGTCGATGATCTCGACGTCGCCGCTGCCGCTGGCAGCGGTCTCGCTGACGCCGCTGGAGCACGCAGCGACCGAGAGGCAGGTGGCGACGGCCAGGGCAGCGACGTAGGGGGTGCGGTGGATTCTCATGGGTGTCCTCACTGGGGAGCCGACCTGCGCCGGCGGATGGTTGTTGCGGATCCGAGAGGAACGGCGTCGTTGCCGTGGTGGAGAGACGGCGCTCAGTCGCTCCAGCAGTCGTAGATCTCGCTCAGGGAGGCGAACCAGACACCGTCGTGGCCCGCCATGTGGGTCAGCAGCCGCTCCATGCCGAGCAGGTGGTGGGCGCGGCCGATGGTCTGCGGGTGCACCGTGATGGCCAGCACGGGGTTCGTCTCACGCTCGTAGGCGAAGTCGAAGTGGTCCTGGAACCGCTGGAACATCACCTCGGCCGAACCGAGGCCCTGGTTGACGCCGGGGATGTACTCGCCGACCGGGAAGTCGTCGAGGTACCAGGAGACCGGCAGCTCCAGGATCGGGCTCGCGGGCCCCCGGACGGAGCCCTCCTCCCAGCGCACCTCCACCGGGCGCGGACGGTAGGGCTGGAAGTCACGACCCATGAGCGAGGAGTCCCACTCGAAGCCGGTCTTCTCCAGCAGCGCGAGAGTGTGCTCGGTGAAGTCCCAGGCCGGGGAGCGGTAGCCCCGTGGGCGCTTGCCCACGTGCTTGAGGTGACCCTCGATGGTCTGCTCCATCAGGCGGACCTCGGTCTCCTCGTCCAGCGAGGGCACGGACTCGTGGTAGCAGCCGTGCGCGGCGATCTCCTGGTCGGCCTCCACGATGGTCGCGAACGCCTCGGGGAACGTCTCCATCGAGTGCACCGGCGTGCACCACGTTCCTGTGACACCGAAGCGGTCGAAGAGGTCGAGCACCCGCGGGACACCGACCTCGGCGCCGAACTCTCCCCGGGAGAGGTAGCTGGGGCTGGTCTTGCCGAAGGTGCCCATCCACACGGAGTGGGCGTCGAAGTCACAGCCGATGTTGACGGCGATCTTCTTGCCTGGAGGCAGGGTGAGCGGCATCAGGAGTCCTTTCGAGGGCGTGGAGCCGGGTCAGAGCGAGACGTGGTCGTACTTGGCGTACAGGTCCTTGCGGCGACCGCGGTCCGTGTAGGTGGTCGCGGCGCCGGAGCGGCGGTTCTCGTGCAGCAGGTCGAGGTCGAGCTCGTGGACCACGACGTCCTCGACGTTGGTGCGGGCCTCCACCAGCACCCCGTCGGCGGGGAAGACCAGGTCGCAGGGTGAGAGCACCGAGGCACGGGCCCAGCCAGGAGAGAGCGGCGACTCGAGGTGGGAGACGGTCGGGCTGTGCACGACGTACACCTGGTCCTCGATGGCCCGGGCGGCCGCGCAGTGCCGCACCCGCCAGAAGCCGGCCTCGGTGAACGTGTACGACGGCACCAGGAGCACCTCGGCACCCATGGCCGTCAGGGTGGTGCTGACCTCGGGGATCTCCGCCTCGTAGCAGATGGCGATGCCCACGCTGACTCCGTCGACGTCGAAGACCGCCAGCTCGTCACCCTCGGCGGTGCCCCACTCGGCCTCCGCAGGGAAGATGTGGGTCTTGGAGTGCCGGTGCTCCTGGCCGTCGGGGCCGAACACGAAGGCGACGTTCTCGTGGCCGCGCTCGGTGGCCACCAGGTGGCTGCCGGCGAGGATCCACTGGTCGCGGCCCGCCGCCTCGGCGCGGAACAGGTCGCGGTAGGCCTCGGTGTGGTCCGCGATCCGGGTCAGCTGGTCGATCCGGTGCTGCTGCCAGTCGGGGTCGAGGGTGAACAGCGCCTCGGTGAACAGCTCGGGCAGCACGACGAGCCGGGCGTCGCCGGCACGGTCGAGCAGGGCACGGACCTGCTCGGCGAAGGCGTCGAAGGAGTCGACCGCGCGCATCTCGAACTGGGCGGCGGCGACGCGGAGGGTGCGGGTCATGGAGGTCTCCTCGGGGAAGGCAGTGGAGGACGGGTCGGTGGTGGTCATCGGGCGAGCAGGCCGCCGTCGATGACCAGCTCGCTGCCGGTCACGTAGCGGGACTCGTCGCTGGCGAGGTAGACGCAGCCCCAGGCGATGTCCTCGGGGGCACCGCCGAAGCCGAGCGGGGTCAGCCCGATGACCTCGGCGTTCTTCTGGTCGGGCTGGCGGTCGGTCAACGGAGTGGTGATCCAGCCCGGGATGACGGTGTTGGCCCTGATGCCGTCACGGGCGTAGGTGATGGCGGTGTTGCGGGTCAGGCCGCGCACGGCCCCCTTGGCCGCCTGGTAGGCAGCCACCCCCTCGGAGCCGACCACGCCCCACGCCGACGAGAGGTTGACGATCGACCCCGAGCGCTGCCGACGCATCGGCGCCAGCGCCGTGCGGGTGCCCAGGAAGACCCCGGTCTGGTCGACGCCCAGCACCCGGTTCCAGTCCTCCAGCGTGACCTCGCTGATGCCGGCGTAGTCGATGACACCGGCGTTGTTGACGAGCACGTCGAGCCTGCCGTGCTCGGCGACGACGTCGACGACCACCCGCTCCCACTCGTGCTCGTCGGTGACGTCGAGGTGGACGTACTCGATCTCCTCGGCTCCCTCGACCAGGAGGGCCCCGGGCTCGGGCTTGTCCACGTCGGCGGCCAGCACGGTGGCGCCCTCGGCGGCGAAGAGGCGGGCCGTGGCCAGGCCGATGCCGACCGCTGCGCCGGTGACCAGCGCGACCTTGCCGTCGAGTCGTCCGCTCTGCGGGTTCATGTGGATCTCCTCCTGCTCAGCGGGCGAGGTAGCCGCCGTCGACCTCCCGGTCGACGCCGGTGATGAAGCGGGCGTGGTCGGAGACGAGGAAGCACACAGCTGCTGCCACGTCGGCGCTCTCGCCACCCACGCCCATCGGGGTGGCGTCCAGGAAGGCGTCGTTGAGCTCGTCGGTCTGCCCCAGCGTCAGCGGAGTGCGGATCCAACCGGGCAGGACCGCGTTGGCCCGGATGCCTTCCGCGGCGTAGGAGACGGCAGCGTTCTTCGTCATGGTCAGCACGGCGTGCTTGGAGGCGTGGTAGGCCGCGACGCCGGCGACCGAGGTGGCGCCGCAGATCGAGGAGATGTTGACGATGGCTCCGGAACGCCGGGGACGCATCAGTCGCAGCGCGTGCTTCATCCCCAGCAGGACACCGGTCTGGTTGATGGCCACGATGCGGTTCCACTCCTGCAGCGACAGCTCGTGCAGCTGGTCGTAGCCCGAGACGCCGGCGTTGTTGACCAGGATGTCGAGGCGGCCCTCGGAGTCGGCGACCTCGTCCACGATCTCGGCCCAACGGCGAGGGTCGGTGACGTCGTGGGACCGCGTGCGGATCTCGTCGCCCAGGTCGGACTGGTCCCTGATGTCGGTGGCGACCACCGTCGCTCCCGCATCGGCGAGTGCCGTGGCGACCGCGTGCCCGATTCCCTGCGCGGCACCCGTCACCAGCGCGACGCGCCCGGTGAGGTCAAACATGTGAGCTGCTCCTTCGGCCGGTCCTCCCGGTCGTCGACCGGCGTGTCCCAGGACCGTAGGAACACCCGCACGGGGGTGGCGTCCGTGGATCTACGTATCTGCGGCCTCGGGTGTGCCGGAGGACCCCTCATGCACGACGCCACCCGGTCCTCGAGGACCGGGTGGCGTCAGGGAGAGGCGGCGGAGCGCCCGGGTGTCGGGCCCTCAGGCGCCCACTGGGCCGCGGCGCAGGCGCACCGCGCTCACGCAGGCCAGCACGCCGCCGCCGAGCACCAGCACCAGACCGGGGCCGGGCATCCAGCCGGCGGTGCCGACCAGGTTCAGCAGGTGCCCGACCTGCCACAGCGGCAGGGCGAGCGCCACCACACCGAGCAGCGCCGCCTGCGCCACCGCCAGCGTGCGCCACGGCACCATCACCCCGGCGAAGCCGAGCATGCAGGCGTAGAACGTCCACAGCCCGGCGCCCTGGCCGCCCAGCACCGTGCCGAGCGGCGTGTCGACCCAGGGCATGAACGAGCCGAAGAGCACCAGGAGGCTGGCACCGAGCAGGCTGCGACGCCCCGGCTCGCCGCCGCGGCGGCCCCGCGTGCGCGAGCGGGTGGCGTCGGTGCTGCTGGTGGTCGTGGCGGCAGCGCTGCTGGTGGTGGCCATGCCGGGAGGCTACGACGAGTGACCCACGTCACGGCAGGGGCACGACCCCGCGTGCCGGCCGAGCGTCGTACGCCGCGCGACGAACGGTCGCTGCGGCGCGACGAGCGGTCGACGACCCCCCTCAGGAGCCGCTCGTCGGCACTCGGATGCCGCCCCAAGGCCGCTCGTCGCAGCCGCCGACCCGCTCGTCGCAAAGTGTGACCGGAGTCACCTTTTACTCTTGCGGCGACCCCGGCGACGGCGATTGCATCCCGTTCCGACGACCTGACGTGTGGTCCACCTCACGCGTCGTCGAGACGAGGAGGAAGCGATGGATGACGCACAGCGCCGGGAGTACTGGCGCCGCAACGTACGGCTGATGGCCGTGCTGCTGACGATCTGGGCCCTGGTGTCGTTCGGCGCCGGGATCCTGTTCGTGGAGCCGCTCAACGAGATCGTGGTCGCCGGGTTCCCGCTCGGCTTCTGGTTCTCCCAGCAGGGCGCGATCATCACGTTCGTCGTGATCATCGCGGTCTACGTGTGGCGCATGGACAAGCTCGACGCGGAGTTCGGCGTGGAGGAGTACGAGCAGGAGGTGCACCACTCGTGAGCGACATCCAGCTCTGGACCCTGATCTTCACGGTCATCACCTTCAGCGTCTACATCTACATCGCCTACGCCAGCCGGGTCAGCACCACCTCCGGCTTCTACGTCGCCGGCGGCGGCATCCCGGCCGTGGCCAACGGCGCCGCGATCGCGGCCGACTGGATGAGCGCCGCGTCGTTCATCTCCCTGGCCGGCATCGTGGCCTTCGCCTACAACGGCTACGCCGGCGGCGTCTTCCTGCTCGGCTGGACCGGTGGCTACGTGCTGCTCGCCCTGCTGCTGGCGCCGTACCTGCGCAAGTTCGGCAAGTACACGCTGCCCGACTTCGTCGGCGACCGGTACTCCGAGACCGCCCGGCTGGTCGCGGTCGTCGCCGCGGTCGTCGTCTCGTTCGTCTACGTCGCGGGCCAGATGGCCGGCGCGGGCCTGGTCTTCACCCGGTTCCTCGGGGTGGGCACCACCACCGGCGTCGTCATCGGCATGACGGTGGTCTTCTTCTACGCCGTCCTGGGCGGCATGAAGGGCATCACCTGGACCCAGGTCGCGCAGTACTCCGTGCTGATCGTGGCCTACATGATCCCGGCGTTCGCGGTCTCCGCGAAGGTCACCGGCATCCCCGTGCCGCAGATCGGCTTCGGCGACATCCTCGCCGAGCTCGACGGGCTGCAGCAGGACCTGGGCCTGGCGGCGTACACCGAGGCCTTCACGCAGACCTCGATGCCCAACATGGTGCTGATCACCGCGGCGCTGATGTTCGGCACCGCCGGGCTGCCGCACGTGATCGTGCGCTTCTACACCGCCAAGAGCGTGCGCGCGGCCCGCTACAGCGCCCTGTGGGCGATCTTCTTCATCGCGCTGCTCTACACGACCGCCCCGTCGGTCGCGGCCTTCACCAAGCTGCAGATCCTCCAGGACCTCGACGGCACCGCGATCGGCTCGGAGCCGGGCTGGTTCAGCACCTGGTCGGAGGTCGGGCTGGTCTCGGCCACCGACGCCAACGGCAACGGGGTCATCGACTTCGCCACCGAGACCGTCATCAACAACGACATCATCGTGCTGGCCAGCCCCGAGATCGGTGGCCTGCCGGCGCCGATCGTCGGCCTGGTCGCGGCGGGCGCGCTCGCCGCGGCCCTCTCGACGGCCTCGGGGCTGCTGCTGGTGATCTCCTCGTCGGTGGCCAACGACGTCTACTACAAGAAGATCAACCCCGCCGCGACCGAGGCCAAGCAGCTGCTCGTCGGCCGCTTCGCCATGGCCGGCGCGATCGTGGTGGCCGGCTACTTCGGCATCAACCCACCCGGCTTCGTGGCCCAGGTGGTCGCGCTCGCCTTCGGCCTCGCCGCGGCCAGCTTCTTCCCGATCCTGGTGCTCGGCATCTTCTGGAAGAACTGCACGGCCAAGGGTGCCGTGGCGGGCATGCTCACCGGCCTCACGGTGACGTTGGCCTACATGATCTGGACCATCGACATCTACGGGAACTCCGACGGCCTGTTCGGCATCCCCGAGACCGGGTTCGGCACCGTCGGCATGCTGATCAACTTCACCGTCACCATCGTGGTCTCGCAGTTCACCACGAAGCCCTCGCCGATCATGCAGGAGCTCGTCGAGGAGATCCGCTACCCCGGCAAGACCAAGCTCGTCGCCCAGCACCAGGCGGGCGAGATCGAGCTCTGAGCAGGACCCGCGGCCGGGCCGGTGCACCCGCACCCGCCCGGCCGCCTCGCCGGCGCCGGGAGGTTCGCCCTCGGGGGCGTTCCCACGCCGGCCGCCGGCGTCCTAGTGTGACGACGGCCGCACCCCACGCCGACGACCGAGGAGACGAAGAGACGTGAGCGACGAGACCCTGTCGAACCTGCTCAAGGAGGACCGCCGCTTCGAGCCGCCCGCCGAGCTGGCGGCCAACGCGAACGTCACCGCCGAGGCGTACGCCGCCGCGGAGCGCGACCCGGAGGGGTTCTGGGCCGAGCAGGCCGGGCGCCTCGACTGGGCCACCCCGTGGGAGCGGGTGCTCAACTGGGACGACCCGCCGTTCGCGAAGTGGTTCGAGGGCGGGCGCCTCAACGCGGCGTACAACTGCGTGGACCGCCACGTCGAGGCCGGGCGCGGCGACAAGGTGGCCTTCCACTTCGTCGGCGAGCCGGTCGACGCTGACGGACACGCAGACGGCCGCGACATCACCTACGCCGAGCTGAAGGACCTGGTCAGCCAGGCCGCCAACACGCTGACCGACCTGGGCGTGCAGACCGGCGACCGGGTCGCGATCTACATGCCGATGATCCCCGAGGCCGTCGTCGCGATGCTGGCCTGCGCCCGCATCGGCGCCCCGCACACCGTCGTCTTCGGCGGCTTCTCCTCCGACGCGCTGGCCTCGCGCCTCGAGGACTGCCAGGCCAGGGTCGTCGTCACCGCCGACGGCGGCTACCGCCGCGGCGCGCCCTCGGCGCTCAAGCCGGCCGTCGACGAGGCCCGCGCCAAGGCCGCCGACCTGGGCCACACGGTCGAGAAGGTGCTCGTGGTGCGCCGCACCGGGCAGGACCTCGGCGCCGACGGCTGGGACGACGGCGTCGACGTGTGGTGGCACGAGAGCGTCGACACCGCGTCGACGGAGCACACCCCCGAGGCCTTCGACGCCGAGCACCCGCTCTACGTCATGTACACCTCCGGCACGACCGGCAAGCCCAAGGGCATCCTGCACACGACGGGCGGCTACCTGACGGGAGCGGCGTACACGCACTGGGCGGTCTTCGACCTCAAGCCCGACGACGTCTACTGGTGCACCGCCGACATCGGCTGGGTCACCGGGCACTCCTACATCGTCTACGGACCGCTGGCCAACGGCGCGACCCAGGTGCTCTACGAGGGCACCCCCGACTCGCCCGAGAAGGGCCGCTGGTGGCAGATCATCGAGGAGAAGAAGGTCTCGATCTTCTACACCGCCCCCACCGCGATCCGCTCCTTCATGAAGCAGGGCCGCGAGATCCCCGACGCGCGCGACCTGTCGAGCCTGCGGGTCCTGGGCTCGGTCGGCGAGCCGATCAACCCCGAGGCCTACGTCTGGTACCGCCACGTCATCGGCGGCGACCGCACGCCGGTGGTCGACACCTGGTGGCAGACCGAGACCGGCCAGATCATGATCAGCCCGCTGCCCGGCGTCACCCACGGCAAGCCCGGATCGGCGATGATCCCGATCCCCGGCATCAGCGCCGACGTCGTCGACGAGGAGGGCCGGCCGGTCGGCAACGGCGCGGGCGGCTACCTGGTGCTGACCAAGCCGTGGCCGGCGATGCTGCGCACCATCTGGGGCGACGACGAGCGGTTCAAGGAGACCTACTGGTCGCGCTTCGAGAAGCTGGGCTACTACTTCGCCGGTGACGGCGCCAAGCTCGACGACGACGGCGACCTGTGGGTGCTGGGTCGCGTCGACGACGTCATGAACGTCTCGGGCCACCGCCTCTCGACCACCGAGATCGAGTCGGCCCTGGTCTCGCACCCCAAGGTCGCCGAGGCCGCGGTCGTCGGCGCCCAGGACGAGGACACCGGCCAGGCCGTCTGCGCCTTCGTCATCCTGCGCGACGAGGCGGGTGACGGCGGCGAGGACATCGTCGAGGAGCTGCGCGCCCACGTGCGCAAGGAGATCGGCCCGATCGCCAAGCCGCGCCAGGTGATGATCGTCGCCGAGCTGCCCAAGACCCGCTCGGGCAAGATCATGCGCCGCCTGCTGCGCGACGTGGCCGAGAACCGCGAGGTCGGCGACGTCACGACCCTGGCCGACTCCTCGGTGATGGACCTGATCTCCTCGGGCATCTCCACCGGCAAGGGCGACGAGTAGCACCGAGCAGCACCGACCCGGCGCCACTTCATCCGCGGAACTGGCGCCGGGTCGGCGGTGAGGGGTGGGTCGGTACGCCGCTACGATGAGTGGCTGGTGCGCCGGGAAGTCTGGTCGGCAACGCGTCCGTCGACCCCTGTCGACGGCATCGCCCATGACCGCTGACCGATCCGAGGAGCCCTCGTGAACTCCAGCAGCCCCACCCCGCCCTCCACCTCCGGCTCGTCGCGGCTCTTCTCGCGCGGCAGCTTCCTCGAGGACTCCCGCATCGCGGGGGTGCTGCGGGCCGAGACCACCGGCGGTCTCCTGCTGATCGCCGGCGCGCTGGTCGCGATCGTGTGGGCCAACACCCCGTGGTCGGGCACCTACGAGGCGATCCGCGACTTCAAGCCGCTCTCCGAGCCGCTCGACCTCGGTCTCTTCACCCTCCACCTCGACCTGAGCATCGGCACCTGGGCCGCCGACGGCCTGCTCGCGATCTTCTTCTTCGTGGTCGGCCTCGAGCTCAAGCGCGAGTTCGTGGCCGGCGACCTGCGCGACCCCAAGCGGGCGGCGCTGCCGATGGCCGCGGCCGTCGGCGGCATGATCGCGCCCGCCCTGATCTACCTGGCCTGGAACCTCGGCGCCGACAACGGCGGGCCCAGCGGGTGGGCGATCCCCACCGCCACCGACATCGCGTTCGCGGTGGCGATCCTGGCCGTCATCAGCACCCACCTGCCCACGGGGCTGCGCACCTTCCTGCTCACCCTGGCCGTGGTCGACGACCTCCTCGCGATCACGATCATCGCGCTCTTCTACACCGAGGAGCTCGACCTGGCCTTCCTCGGCCTGGGCCTGCTGCCCATCCTGCTCTTCGCCCTGCTGGTGCAGAAGCGCATCTTCAACGGGGTGCTGCTGATCCCGCTCGCGCTCGTCGCCTGGGTGCTGGTGCACGAGTCCGGCGTGCACGCCACCGTCGCCGGCGTGCTGCTCGGCTTCACCGTGCCGGTGCTGCGCCGTGACGACGCCACCGACAAGCCCGGCCTGGCCGAGCACCTCGAGCACCTCGTGCGCCCGGTCTCGGCCGGCTTCGCGGTGCCGGTCTTCGCCTTCTTCGCCGCCGGCGTGACGGTGGGCGGCTTCAGCGGGCTCGTGGAGTCGCTGCAGGACCCCGTCGCCATCGGCATCGTGACCGGGCTGGTCGTCGGCAAGGCGGTGGGCATCACCGGCTCGACCTGGCTGTTGTCGAAGTTCACCAAGGCCGACCTCGACGACGAGCTGTCGTGGATCGACGTGGTGGGGCTCTCGCTGCTGGCCGGCATCGGCTTCACGGTCTCGCTGCTCATCGGCGAGCTCGCCTTCGGCAGCTCCTCCGAGCGCGACGAGCACGTCAAGGTCGGGGTGCTCGTGGGCTCCCTGGTCGCCGTGCTGCTGGCCTCGATCGTGCTGCGCGCGCGCAACCGGGTCTACAAGTCGATGTGGGACGCCGAGCAGGTCGACAAGGACCGCGACGACATCCCCGACGTCTACCAGACCGGCGACCAGGACCCGGCCACCCCGCCGGCCTGACCCCTCACCCCCACTGGCGGCGCGGGTGGGGTGCCGGGCTTGTAGGGTCGGAGCCCGACACACCGCACTCACCGCAGGGGAGCAACCGCATGGCCATCGAGCCGGTCAAGGACACCGATCTCACCATCGGGCGTCTTGTCACCGACGCCAGCCGCGACATCTCCACCCTGATCTCGAAGGAGATCCAGCTCGCCAAGTCGGAGCTGAAGGTGAGCGTCAAGGCCGGTGGCATCGGCGTGGGGCTCTTCGCCGCGGCCGGCTTCCTCGGCGTGCTGGCCGTCATCATGCTCTCGGTGGCCATCGCCTACTTCATCCACTGGAACGGCTCCGGGCTCTCCCTGCACTGGGCGTTCCTGATCGTCTTCGGCGCGTACGTCGCCCTCGCGGGGCTGCTGGTGCTCATCGGCGTGAAGAAGGTCAAGCAGGTGCGGGCGCCCGAGAAGGCCATCTCCCAGGGCAAGCAGATCCCCTCGGCACTCAAGGGCAAGCACAGCGCCTGATCACCGGCTGGGTCTCGACCCGCCCTGCGCGTCCTCGTTCCTCGGACGCGCGGCTTGCTCGACCTTTGCGCACCCACGCCGTGACCTCGTTCCTCGGTCACCGCTGTGCGCTAAGCACACGCCCCGGTGGAGACCGCGCCGGTGGCCGAGCGGCCCTGCTCGGCGGCCTGCTCCACCTGGTCGGTGGTCAGCGCGTAGCCGGTGTCGCCGTCGGTCACCGACGCCGCGAAGATGACGCCCACGACGTCGCCCGAGGTGGAGACGATCGGCCCCCCGGAGTTGCCCGGGCGCACTAGCCCGCGCAGCGAGAACACCTCGCGGATCACGGTGCCGTCGCCGTAGATGTTGGGCGAGCGCAGCCGCTGCTCGGCGCGGATGCGCGCGGCCCGCACGTCGTAGGGGCCGTCGAGCGGGTAGCCGAGCACGGCCACGGCGTCGCGGGGCGCCGCGTCGGCGAAGTCGAGGGCCGGCAGGGCGCCGGAGTCGAAGGCGACGACCGCCACGTCGACGTCGGGGTTGTAGTAGACGACCTGGCCCTCGACCGGACCGTCGGCGGTCTGCACCTGGGGGGTGTCGACGCCGGCGACGACGTGGGCGTTGGTCATCAGCCGGTCGGGGGCGTAGACGAACCCGGTGCCCTCGACCCCGCTGCCGCACGAGTTGGCGCCCCGGACCTTCAGCACGCTCGGAGCGGCGCGCTGCACCGCCGGACGCTGCAGCATCTTCTCCGAGCCGGGCCCGACCTCGACGATCCGCTCGGGCGCGAAGGGCTCGAGGTAGCGGGGGAAGAAGCTGGTGCCGACCACGGTGTTGAAGGTCTGCAGCAGTCCCCCGGCCGACTGCGGCAGCGCCGAGTCGACCTTGGCCAGCACCGTCGAGGCCCGCACCATCGGGGTCACACCGGCGATCCGCGACCCCGAGACGGCCACGCCCAGCGCCCAGGCCACCAGCAGCACCGCGACCGCGCTCAGGGCAGCGCCCCCCACGGCGTCGAGCGCGCGCACGGGCTGCCAGGTGATGCGCGACCGCAGCCGCGCACCGACGTACTGCAAGGTGGCCTGGCCCAGCGAGGCGGCCAGGATCACGATGAACAGCGCCCCCAGGGTCACCAGCAGCGAGGGGTTGGCGTCGCCCAGGGCGATCGGGGCCAGCCAGATGCCGAAGAGGCCCCCGGCCAGCAGGCCGGCGGTGGCGAAGGCGCCGGTGATGAAGCCCTGCCAGTAGCCGGACAGCGCGTAGGCGACGACGAGGAGGACCAGCAGCCAGTCGAGGAGGTTCATGGTCGTCAGATGTCCTCGTGGGGTCGGTCGGGCTCGTCCTCGATGTCGAGGAGGCCCGGCGTCGGGCGGGGGTCGGCGGCCAGCATGTGCGCGGGCAGGTCGCGCACCCGGGTCTCGTCCCACGGCTGGGTCCAGCCCAGGAAGTCGAAGAGCTTGGCGATGATGCCGCCGGTGAAGCCCCACAGGATCACGTCGTTGTCGGGCCCGATCATGAAGCCGGGGCTCTGGTAGCCGCGCGGGTGGCGCACGGTGACCCGGTGCTCGGGGTCGAGCAGCTCGCTGATCGGCACGTGGTGGATGGCGTGCACCTCGTGGCGGCTGGCGATGTGCACGCCGCTCGGGTGCGCCCACCAGCCCAGCACCGGCGTGACCGCGAAGTTGCTCGGCGGCAGCCACAGGTCGGGCAGGGTCGCGAAGACCCGGACCTCGGCGGGCTCGAGACCCACCTCCTCCTCCGCCTCGCGCAGCGCCGCCTGCACCGCGCTCTCGCCGGGGTCGACGCCGCCTCCGGGGAAGGAGACCTGGCCCGGGTGCGACCGCATGTCGTGGGCGCGCTCGGTGAGCAGCAGCTCGGGGCCCTGCGGCCCCTCGGCGAAGAGCATCAGCACGGCGCCGGGGCGGGCGCTGCCGTCGGCCGGCGGGGTGAAGCGGGTGAGGTGGCCGGCGGTGATGGCCTGGGCGGCGGCCTGCACGGGCAGCAGCCACTCGGGCAGCGGCGCCATGGAACCGCTGGAGCCGCTCACAGCACGAGCCCCAGGTGCTCGGCGACGAGGCCCTCGAGCTGCTCGACGCTGCGGATCTCCATCGGCAGCACCGCCTCGACCGCGCCGTCGGCCCCGACCAGCACCGTGGTGGGGAAGGCGACCGCGCGCACCACCGGGTCGAGCCCCAGCTCGCCCTCGGTGTCGGCGACCTGGGGGTAGGTCACGCCGCTCTCGACGAGCAGCTCCATCGCGCCCTCGGTGATCGGGTCGGCGAAGTCGACGCCCAGCACGTCGACCCGGTCGCCGTGCTGGGCATAGAAGTCCTGCAGGACCGGCAGCTCGCGCTTGCACGGCGCGCAGGTGGCGAACCACGCGTTGAGGACCAGCGGCCCCCGCAGCGTCGCCAGGTCGACGGCGGGACCGCCGCCGAAGCAGGCGAGCTCGAGCTCGGGCAGCCCGCCCTCGACGGGTGCACCGTCGCCGGGACGGCAGTCCTCGATGCCGGCCTCGGCCTTGGCCTCGCGCAGCGCGGGGGTGTCGACGTCGATCTGCGCCGGGCCGGGGGCGGCCACGAACGAGCCGTCCTCGCCCGAGCAGGCGCTGAGCACGAGGGCCACCGCCGCCAGGACGGGGGCGGTGCGGCGTCGGGTCACCGGCGCGCCTCGGTCTTGACCAGCGCGGCCGCGGTCTCGGGGTCGGTCGGGCCCTCGCCGTACGACGGGCACCAGCGCGCCACCGGGCAGGCACCGCAGGCCGGGCGCTGGGCGTGGCAGCGCCGGCGGCCGTGCCAGATCAGCCGGTGGCTCAGCATCGTCCAGTCCTTCTTGGGGAACAGCGCCCCCACGGCGTGCTCGACCTTGACCGGGTCGGTCTCCTCGGTCCAGCCCAGGCGGCGCGCCAGCCGGCCGAAGTGGGTGTCGACGGTGATGCCGGGCACGTCGAAGGCGTTGCCGAGCACCACGTTGGCGGTCTTGCGACCGACCCCCGGCAGCTTGACCAGGTCGACCAGCCGGGGCGGGACCTCGCCGTCGTGGTGCTCGACCAGGTGGGCCGAGAGCTTGAGCAGCGACTCGGTCTTGGCGCGGAAGAAGCCGAGCGGGCCGACGATCCCCTCGAGCACGCCCCGGTCGGCGCCCGCCATCGCCCGAGCGTCGGGGTAGGCGGCGAAGAGCGCGGGCCGCACCGCGTTGACCCGCCGGTCGGTGGTCTGCGCGGACAGCACGGTCACCACGAGCAGCTGGAAGGCGTCGTCGAAGTCGAGCTCGCAGCGGGCCTCGGGGTAGGTCTCGGCGAGCACCCGGTGGGTCTTGCGGGCACGACGCACGAGGGCGGTGGGGGTCTCGGCGGCGGGCACCGGGCCAGCCTACGAGACGGCACCGACGCCCCCGGCGCGAGCGTCGCCGCCGCGCCGGACAGGGGCGATGGTGCCTGTGACCAAGTCCACTGGATAGCATTGCCCACATCCGTGCGCCCCTGCGCGGTCGAGTCTCGAGCACCCGCACGCACTACAGGAGGTCCGGTGGACAACGACGTACTGCGTCAGGCACCACTCTTCAGCGCCCTGGACGACGAGGCGGCCTCCGCGCTGCGCACGTCCATGACCGAGAGCCGGCTGCGCCGTGGTGACGTCCTGTTCCGCGAGGGCGACTCCGGCGACAAGCTCTACATCGTGCTCGAGGGCAAGGTGAAGCTCGGCCGCACCTCCGCCGACGGGCGCGAGAACCTGCTGGCGATCCTGGGCCCCGGCCAGATGTTCGGCGAGCTCTCGCTCTTCGACCCGGGCCCGCGCTCGGCGACCGTCACCGCCGTCACCGACGCCTCCTTCGCCTCGCTGTCCCACGAGGACCTGCTGCGCTGGCTCGAGGGGCGCCCGGTCGTGGCCCGCGGCCTGCTCACCCAGCTCGCCGGGCGACTGCGCAAGGCCAACGACGTCGTGGCCGACCTGGTCTTCTCCGACGTGCCCGGGCGTGTGGCCAAGGCGCTGCTCGACCTCGCCGACCGCTTCGGCCGCACCGCCGACGACGGCGTGCACGTGCACCACGACCTCACCCAGGAGGAGCTCGCCCAGTTGGTCGGCGCCTCCCGCGAGACGGTCAACAAGGCGCTGGCCGACTTCGCCTCGCGCGGCTGGCTGCGCCTCGAGCCCCGCTCGGTGGTCATCATGGACCTCGAGCGGATGTCTCGCCGCGCCCGCTGAGGGCACCTTCTCGAGAAAGTCCGCGACGGCTGCCCCCTTTTCCGACCTCTGCCGCGTCTGAGCAGGTGAGGACGAGGAGGCAGCCATGGGGACACGCCGCGAGCGGCGCGAGGAGCAGCACGACGCCTTCGAGGCGTTCGTGCGCGCCCGCACCCCGGCGCTGACCCGCACGGCGTACCTGCTGACCGGCGACGCGCACCTGGCCGAGGACCTGGTCCAGAGCGCGCTGCTCCAGGCCGCCGAGCACTGGCACCGCATCGAGACCTCGCCCGAGGCCTACGTGCGGCGCACGCTCTACACCCAGCAGGTCTCGATCTGGCGACGCCGCCGCGGGGTGCGCGAGCAGTCCCTGGGCTCGTACGACGCCGCTGCCGCGGCCGGGCACGACCCCGACCTGCGGCTGAGCCTGGTCGAGGCGCTGCGTCGGCTGACCAGCCGCCAGCGCACCGTGCTGGTGCTGCGCTTCTTCGAGGACCTGACCGAGCCGCAGGTGGCCGACCTCCTCGGGGTGAGCCGCGGCACGGTCAAGTCGACCACCCACCACGCGCTCGCGCGCCTGCGGGTCCTCGCCCCCGACCTGGCCGACCTCGTGGAGGACCCCGCATGAGCCCGCACCCGCCGCTGAAGGACCTGCTCGAGCAGGCCGCCGAGACCGTGCCGCCCGCCGAGGTGCCGCGCGACACCTGGCAGCGCGGCCGTCGGCGGCACCGCCGGTCGCTGGCGCTGCGGGCGGCCGCGGTCGTGGGGGTCGTCGCCCTGGTCGCGGCCACTCCCGGGCTGCTGGACCGGGCCACCGACCGCTCCGCGCCCCAGCCCGCCGATGGCGGGGCAGCGGGGCCGGGCCTGCCGGACCACCTGCACTCGGTGCCGGAGCGGATGTCGGACCTCAGCAACGGCGGCGCCTGGGCCCGCGACGAGGTCAGCGACGACCTGGCCGTCGGTCCCGCGGCCGCGGCCTGGGTCACCCGGGCCGGGCTGCCGGTGCTCGTCGACGCAGCCGACGGCGACTACCACCTGCTGGACCTCCCCGACGTGGTGACGGCGAGCCCGCTGACCGTCACCTGGATGCCGGGCGAGGCAGCACCCCTCGCGCTCTCCCCCGACGGCACCGAGCTGGCCTACGCGTACGCCTGGCCCGCCACCGACGACGGCACGGCGGTGCCGTCGGGCGTCCGGGTGGTGGACCTGGTGACCGGGGAGGTGACCCGGGACCTGCCGCTCGAGGGGGGCGCCGGGGTGGCCGTGACCCAGGTGTCGTGGTCGCCGGACGGCTCCTGGTTGGCCTGGAGCGGGTACGAGACGTCCTACTGGACGACCTCCGCGCTCCGAGGCAGCGGCGGGGTCTCCGGGACCATCGCCCCCGACGGGACCCAGCGACGCCTCGACCCGGCCGGAAGCAGCGTCGTCGTCGGTGACGACGGCACCGCCGTCGCGCTGACGAACGGCACCGTGCGGGTGCACGGACCCGACGGCGGGCGCTCGGCCCGCCGGAGCACGGGCATCCCGGAGACCACTGACGCTGCGGCGCTCTCGCCCGACGGCTCCGTCCTCGCCGTCGGCACCGAGGCGCGCCACGACCTCGTGACGCTGGGCATCGGCCGTGACGAGGTGACGACCCGGTCGGGCCAGGCGCCCGGCGCCGGCACCTGGTCGGTGCGCCCCCTGGGCTGGGTCGGCGAGTCGGTCCTGGTGCAGCGCACACCGACCGACGGCGGCGACGGCCGCCTCAGCCTGGTGCCCGTGGACGGCGACCGGCCGGTACGCGACGTCGGCACCGTCGACGGTTACGCCGGCGGCGCCCGGGAGGGGATCGGGCCGCTGAGCGTGGCCACCGCCCTGGTCACCGAGCAGCGGCCCACTCTCTCCCGCCCTGCCCCGGACTGGCCCTGGTCGGACGAGCGCCGGGTGCTCACCGGCACCCTGGGCGGGCTGGGCCTGCTCCTCGCCGCCGGCCTGGCCTGGGTCGTCGTACGCCGCCGGCGCAGGGCTCGCGGAGACGTCGCCGAGGAGTGACCCCCGCGGGTGGCCCTTCGCGCGTATGCCTGGGTGAGAGAGGGTGATGCAGTGGCGTCCGGACCGGGCATGGACTTCGAGTCGTTCGTGCGCGCCCGCACACCGGCCCTCTCCCGCACCGCGTACCTCCTGACGGGGGACGCCCACCTGGCGGAGGACCTCGTGCAGACAGCGCTCTTCAAGGCGGCCCGGGCGTGGCCGCGCCTCTCCGGCGACCCGGAGCCCTACGTGCGGCGCATCCTCTACACCCAGAACATCTCCTGGTGGCGCTCGAGGCGCCACCTCACCGAGCAGCCGCTCGGCGGGTACGACGCCCCGGCGGCCGAGCGCTCCGACCCGGCGCTGCGCCTGAGCCTCGAGGAAGCGCTCGCCCGCCTGACCAGCCGCCAGCGCACCGTGCTGGTGCTGCGCTACTTCGAGGACCTCACCGAGGTGCAGACCGCGGCCGCGCTGGGCATCCGCCCCGGCACCGCCAAGTCGCTGACCCGCCAGGCGCTGGCCCGCCTCCGCACCCTGGCCCCCGAGCTCGCCGAGCTCGTCGGGCACCCCGCGGCCAAGGAGGTGGCCCGATGAGCCGGCCGCTGCGCGAGGAGCTCGAGCGGATCGCCGAGCGCGCCCCGGTGGCCGAGGTGCCCGCCGACACCTGGGAGCGGGCGCGGCGCAGCGTGCGGCGCGACGCCCTCGCCGTCGTGGCCGCGGTGGCCGCGGTGGTGGCCCTGGTCGCCGGCGCGCTCGCGTGGCTGCCCGACCGGGCCGAGGTCGCCCCGGCCGAGGGCGACGCGGGTGCGCTGCCGGCGTACCTGCCGGTGCCGAGCGGCCGGCAGGCCGTCCGCGCCACCGACGACCTCGCCGTGGGGGCCCAGGCGGCCGCGATGGTGCCCGACATCCCGCAGGGCAACCGGCAGGTCGTCGCGGTGGACGCGCGCACCGGCGAGTACCGGGGGCTCGACCTGCCCCGCTTCGGCGCCGCCGCGGGCCGCGACCTCAGCGGCACCGTGCACCCCGTGGCGCTCTCGCCCGACGGCACCACGCTGGCCTACCCCACCGTCTCGGGGCTCCCCGTGGGGGCCACGCTGCGCACCGGCCTGGGCATCGTCGACCTGACCACCGGCGAGGTGCGCCAGGTGGCCCTGGAGGACGCAGGGCGCCCCGTCCTGGTGCGCACGGTCTCCTTCTCACCCGGCGGCGGCTGGCTGCTCTGGACGGGGCAGCCGGTGCTGCCGCGCGGCAGCGGCAGGTCCTTCGGGGACGCCGCCGTCTCCGGCCGCGTCGCCCCGGGGTCGACCCGCTCCGTGCCGCTGCCCGGCCGCGACCGAGGAACCGGGCTCTCCGTCGGCATCGACGACCAGGGCACCGTCGCGCGGGTGGGCGCGTCGACGCGCCTGCTGCCCGTCGACGACGACTCGGCGCCCCGCGCCCTGCCGGGCGTGGAGGGCGTCGTGCTCAGCGGCACCGTCGACGACAGCGCCGTGAGCCACCTGGTCAACACCTACCAGCCGGGGGACGACCGCGAGGCCGCGTACAGCTGGGTCACCGCCAGCCGTGCGGACCCCGACGCCGCACCACGGCGCCTCGGCCTCGCCGATGCCCTCCTGGGCGCCACCTGGCGGGTGCTGGAGTGGGTCGACCCCGACCACGTCGTCGTGGCCGTCGACGTCTCCGAGGACGGCTCCACCCTCGAGACGCAGGTCGGCGTGCTCACCCTGGCCGCCGGCGGCGCGACCTTCGAAGCGGTGCTCGTCAGCGGCCCCGACGCGCACGCCCTCACCGTGGCCACCGACCTGCTCGCCGACGGCGCCGCCGCGGTGGAGCGCCCGCTGCCCGCCTTCGCCGAGGAGCGACGCTCCCGCACCTGGTGGTGGGTCGGCGGCGGGCTGGCGCTCGTGGGCGCGCTGGCGCTCGCCCGTGCGGTCGTACGCCGCCGCGCTCAGCGCCGCTCGGCCAGGTAGGCCAGCTGGGCCCGCACCGACAGCTCGGCGGCGCCCCAGAGCACCGGGTCGACGTCGGCGTAGACGATCTCGACGACGCGCCGCGGCACCTCGTCGACGGCGATGCCCTCGGGGTGCGGGGCGGCGCGCAGCGTGTCGACCGCGGCCTGCACCTGCTCGAGCCGCTCGCGGCGGTGGTCCTGGTAGTAGCCGATCGCGCCCAACGCGTCGTCGATCACCGGGCCGTGGCCGGGCCAGATGGTGGCGACCTCCTGGGCCTCGGCCAAGGCGCGCAGGCGGCCGAGGGAGCCCAGGTAGGCGCCCAGCTCGCCGTCGGGGTGGGCGACCACGGTGGTGCCGCGGCCCAGCACGGTGTCACCGGTCAGCACCGCCCGCTCGGCGGGCAGCACGAAGGACAGCGAGTCGGCGGTGTGGCCGGGGGTGCCCACGACGCGCACCTCGAGCCCGTCGACCTCGACGACGTCACCGTCGTCGAGCCCCTCGGAGCCCAGCTGGTGGCGCGGGTCGAGGGCCCTCACGCCGCAGCCCATCCGCTCGGCGAACTCCTTGGCTGCCTCGGAGTGGTCGTGGTGGTGGTGGGTCAGCAGCACCGCCCCCACCTCGCCGGCCGCCTCGGCCACCGCGTCGAGATGGGCCAGGATCGAGGGACCCGGGTCGACCACGACCGAGCGGCGGGCCCCCGGCTCGCGCAGCACCCAGGTGTTGGTGCCGTCGAGGGTCATGTGGTCGGCGTTGGGCGCCAGCACGCAGCGCGCCCGCTCGCCGAACGACCCGCCGGCCCAGCCGGAGGGACCCACGACGGGCGTGCTCACGCCTGCCTCCGCTCGCTGACGAGCGGGCGCAGCCGGTCGGGCAGCGACAGGGTCCAGCCGTCCCCCAGCGGCTCCACGGTCGGGGTGAACATCTGCACCGAGCGCTCCCGGGCCGCCTCCAGCACCGCGGCCGGGTCGGCGTACGTGCCGACCTCCATCGAGGTCAGGTAGGTCGGCGGCATCATCGCCAGCTCGCCGGCGTCGGCCTGGTCGGCCGCGACCCGCGCGGGCAGCCAGGTCACCGACGACGACTCGCTGGAGACGTCGCGGGTCACCTGACCGGCGGGGAGCTCGGCGACGAAGAACCAGGTGCGGTAGCGCCTGGGCTCGAAGACCGGGGTCAGCCAGGCGTCCCAGACGCCCAGCAGGTCGGTGCGCAGCACCAGCCCGCGGCGGTTGAGGAAGTCGGTCATCGCCAGCTCGCGCGACTCCAGGGCGACCCGGTCGGCCTCCCAGTCGTCGGCCGTGGTGTCGGCCACGACGTCGCCGTCGGAGACGCCGGCCAGCAGCACCCCCGACTCCTCGAAGGTCTCGCGCACCGCCGCGCAGACCAGCGCCCGGGCGGTCTCCTCGTCACAGCCCAGCCGCTCGCCCCAGGCCGCCGGGTCGGGCCCGGCCCAGCCCACCTGCGCGTCGAAGTCGCGCGGGTCGACGCCGCCGCCGGGGAAGACCGCCATCCCGGCCGCGAAGTCCATCGAGACCTGGCGGCGCAGGTAGTAGGCCTCGGGCCCGGTCTCGCCGCCGCGCAGCACGATCACGGTCGCCGCGTTGCGCGGCTCGACCGGCTCGCGGGTGCCGTCGGCGTACTCCGCGGCCAGGGCCACGACCTTGTCGGGCAGCGGCACGGGCGGCAGCGGGATGCGCATCAGGCGTCGGCCACCTCGACCACCAGCTCGACCTCGACGGGCGAGTCGAGCGGGAGGACCGGCACCCCGACGGCCGAGCGGGCGTGCACCCCGGCCTCGCCGAAGACCTTGCCGAGCAGCTCGGAGACACCGTTGGCGACCCCGGGCTGGCCGGTGAAGTCGGGGGTGGAGGCCACGAAGCACACGACCTTCACGACGCGCGCGACCCGGGAGAGCTCGCCGACCTCGGCGCGCACCGCGGCGATGGCGTTGAGCGCGCACTGCACGGCGCACTCGTAGGCCTCCTCCGCGGTGACCTCGCCGCCGACCTTGCCGGTGGCCATCAGCTCGCCGCTGCGCATCGGCAGCTGGCCGGAGGTGAAGACGTGCGCGCCCGAGCGGACCGCCGGCACGTACGCCGCCACCGGGGCGGCCACCTCGGGCACCGCGTGGCCGAGGTCGGCCAGGCGCTCCTCGGGAGTGCTCACAGCCCGCTCCTTAGCCCTGGGCCGGGCGCTTGAGGAAGGCCACGAGGCCGCCCTGGGCGTTGGTCTGGATGGTCACCAGCTCCCAGCCGTCCTGGCCGAAGTTGTTGAGCATCAGGGCCTCGTTGTGGAGCGGAATCGGCGCCACCTGGTATTCCCACGTCGTCATGGGCCGCACCCTACTCGCCGCGGCAGCGCCGCCACCGCCCCCCGCGGAGGCGTCGTACGACGACACGGCCCCGACCGCGCGCGGGGCGCGGCCGGGGCCGTGTCTGGGTGGTGCTGGGTCGTGCTGGGTGGTGCTGGGGTCAGCGGCGGTGCGTGGTGCTGGTCGAGGAGTCCTCGACCACCGGGATCGTGCCGCTGTCCTGCAGCCCCTCGGTGACCTCGTCGGCGATCTGCGTCGCCAGCCACTTGCGCTTCTTGCGCTGGATGACGCGGTTCTCGGCGAGCAGCGCCTTGGCGGTGGCGATCATCAGCAGCACCATGATGATGCTGAACGGGGCCGCGACCAGGATGGCGCTGGTCTGCAGCGCCGCCAGTCCGCCGGCGCCGGCCATCAGCAGCACCGCTGCCACGACGCCCTCCATGCCGGCCCAGAACGCGCGGCTCCACACCGGCGGGTTCGGGTCGCCGCCCTCGGCGAGCATGTCGACCACGAAGGAGCCCGAGTCGGAGCTGGTCACGAAGAAGACCACGATCAGGAAGATCGCGACCACGCTGAGCAGGGTGCCCAGGGGGAGGGTGTCGAGCATCTGGAAGAGCGCGAGGTCGGTGCTCACGCCCTCCTCGCCGATCAGGCCGCCGCCGCCGAACATCTCGGTCCAGATGGCCGTGCCACCGAGCACCGAGAACCACAGGAAGGTGACCATCGTCGGCACCAGCAGCACGCCGAGCACGAACTCGCGCACGGTGCGCCCGCGCGAGATGCGCGCGATGAAGACGCCGACGAACGGCGCCCAGCTCATCCACCAGCCCCAGTAGTAGGTGGTCCAGCCCGACAGCCAGCTCTGGCCGGCCTCGCCCTGGAAGGGGCGCACGTCGAAGGAGAGCTTGAGGAAGTTCTGCAGGTAGGACCCGATCTGGGTCACGAAGTCGCTCAGCAGGAAGACGGTCGGGCCGAGCAGCAGCACGGCGGCCAGCAGGCCGGCCGCGACGCCCATGTTGATGTTCGACAGGTAGCGGATGCCCTTGTCGACGCCGGTGACCACGGAGACGAGCGCGATGCCGGTGATGACGGCGATCAGCAGGACCAGCAGCGGGGTGCTGGCCTCGTCGACGACGCCCAGGAAGCTCAGGCCGGCGCCGACCTGCTTGACGCCGAAGCCGAGCGAGGTGGCGACACCGAAGAGGGTGCCGACGATCGCGACGACGTCGACGACGTCGCCCCAGAAGCCGAGGATGCGCTTGCCGAGCAGCGGCTCGAGCGCCCAGCGGATCGAGATCGGGCGGCCCTTGCGGTGCACGGCGTAGGCGATCGCGAGGCCCACCACGACGTAGATGGCCCAGGCGTGCAGGCCCCAGTGCAGGAAGGTGGTGTCCATCGCGGTGCGGGCGACCTGGTCGGGCCCGCCGGCGACGTCGGTGCCCGGGGGCGGGGTGGCCACGTGGTTGAGCGGCTCGGCGACGCCCCAGAACACCAGGCCGATGCCCATGCCGGCCGCGAAGAGCATCGCGAACCAGGACTTGAGCCCGAACTCGGGGTCCTCGTCGTCCTTGCCCAGGACGATCGAGCCCATCGGCGAGAGGGCCATCCACAGGGAGAAGGCGACGAACGACGTCACCACGAGGACGTACCACCAGCCGAGGTCGATGACGACGGTGTTGTTGGCCTTCTGCAGCAGGTCACCCATGCCGGTGGGGAAGATCGCGGCGGCCGCGGAGAAGACCACCAGGATCACGGCGGCGGGGATGAAGACGCGGGGTGCGGCCATCGGGAAGCGGCGCCGCGCAGCACCCTCGGCGCGGTCGGGCGCGTCGGAGGCCGGCTCGTCCGGATGAGCGGGTCGGTCTGTGGGTGGGCTGGACGTCATGACTGCCTCTCGGTCGGGATCACTCTGAGTCGGTCGTGCTGAGTCGGTCGTGCTCGGTCGGGCGTACCCACCGCAGGGCCCTCGTGGGGCCGCCGGGCCCCGAGGCCGGCGCGGGAGCAACCGATCACGTTACCGCCCGGACACCCCGCTCGTCACACCTGCGGGTGGTGCGCGACCACCCGGCGGGGTGCGAGCGCGCGCACTAGGCTCGCGTCCGTGACACGTACCGACTGGTCCGAGGTGCAGCTGCACGTGGTGACGGGCAAGGGCGGCACCGGCAAGTCCACCGTCGCCGCCTCCCTGGCCCTGGCGCTGGCCGCCGAGGGCCGCCAGGTGCTCCTCTGCGAGGTCGAGGGGCGCCAGGGCATCGCCCGGATGTTCGACGTGGACCCGCTGCCCTACGCCGAGCGCCGCATCGCCACCGGCCTGGCCGACCCCGGGAGCGGCACCACCGGCAGCAGGCCCGGCACCGTGCACGCGCTGCACATCGACCCCGAGGCCGCGCTCCTGGAGTACCTCGCGCTCTACTACAAGCTCGGCCGGGCCGGGCGGGCGCTCGACCGCTTCGGCGTGATCGAGTTCGCCACCACCATCGCCCCGGGCGTGCGCGACGTCCTGCTCACCGGCAAGGTCTACGAGGCCGTGCAGCGCAACAGCCGCAACAAGGGCGCGGTGCAGTACGACGCCGTGGTGCTCGACGCCCCGCCCACCGGCCGGATCACCCAGTTCCTCAACGTCAGCGACGAGCTGGCGGGGCTGGCCAAGGTCGGCCCGATCCGCGCCCAGTCGGACACGATGATGACGCTCTTCCGCTCGCCGCGCACCGCCGTGCACCTGGTGACGGTGCTCGAGGAGATGCCGGTGCAGGAGACGGCAGACGGCATCGCGCAGCTGCGCGAGGCGGGCCTGCCCGTCGGGGCCGTCGTGGTCAACCAGGTGCGCCCACGCGACCTGGCCACGGGCGATCTCGCCGACGCGCTCGCCGGCCGGCTCGACCGCGCGCAGCTGCGCGGCGACCTCGAGTCCGCCGGTGTCGAGGTCACCGCCCCCCTGCTCGACGGGCTGGTCGCCGAGGCGCGCGACCACGCCGAGCGGCGGGCGCTCGAGGACGCGCAGCGCCGGCTGGTCGCCGACTTCGACGTGCCGGTGGTGGAGCTGCCGCGGCTCGCAGGCGGCGTCGACCTCGGCGGCCTCTACGACCTCGCGGCCACCCTCGACGAACAGGGGCTCCGATGACCCAGGCCACCAGCACCCGCCGCGGCGACCGCGCCCGGCCCCGCGTCGGCCCGCTCGCCGCCCACCCCTCGCCGGCGCCCGACCTCGACGTCGACGCGCTCATCGACGACCCGGCGACCCGCATCGTCGTCTGCACCGGCTCGGGAGGCGTGGGCAAGACCACCACGTCGGCGGCGCTGGCGCTGCGCGCCGCCGAACGGGGCCGTTGCGTGGTCGTGCTGACCATCGACCCGGCCCGCCGCCTCGCGCAGTCGATGGGCATCGAGGAGCTCGACAACACCCCTCGCCCCGTGGCCGGCGTCGAGGGCCCGGGCCGCCTCGACGCGATGATGCTCGACATGAAGCGCACCTTCGACGAGGTGGTGGAGAGCCAGGCCACCCCCGAGAAGGCCCGCCAGATCCTCGAGAACCCCTTCTACATCGCCCTGTCGAGCTCGTTCGCCGGCACCCAGGAGTACATGGCGATGGAGAAGCTGGGCCAGATCGATACCGACGCACGGCGCGAGGGCACCTACGACCTGATCGTGGTCGACACCCCGCCCTCGCGCTCGGCCCTGGACTTCCTCGACGCGCCCGAGCGGCTCTCCAGCTTCCTCGACGGCAGGTTCATCCGCCTGATGCTCGCGCCCGCGCGCGGCCCGGCGCGCCTGGTCACGGCGGGGCTGGGCCTGGTGACCGGCGCGCTGACCAAGATCCTGGGCGCGCAGGTCCTCACCGACCTGCAGACGTTCGTCGCCGCCCTCGACACCGTCTTCGGAGGCTTCCGCCAGCGGGCGCAGCGCACCTACGCGCTGCTGCAGGCCGAGGGCACCGCGTTCGTGGTGGTCGCGGCCCCCGAGCCCGACGCGCTGCGCGAGGCCGCCTACTTCGTCGAGCGGCTGCGTGGCGACGCGATGCCGCTGGCGGGGCTGGTGGTCAACCGCGTCAGCCCGGCGGCGTACGACGAGCTCGGGGCCGACGAGGCGATGGCCGCGGCCGAGCGGCTGCGCACCCGCGGCGGCCACGACCTGGGCGCCGGACTGCTGCGGCTGCACGCCGACCGGGTGCGGCTGGTGCAGCGCGAGGCGGGCCTGCGGGCACGCTTCGCGGCCGCGCACCCCGATGTGCCGACGACGACCGTGCCGGCGCTGGCAGGCGACGTGCACGACCTCGACGGGCTGCGCCGGGTCGGCGACCTGCTGGGCAGCGCCCCCACCGGCGGCTGATCGGCGGCTGACCGGCGGCTGGGCGCCGGCAGGATCAGCGAGCGCGCAGCGGCTCGGCCTCGACCGTGCCGCGGGTGCGTGCGTTCTCGAGCACCGAGCGCCACGAGGCGGCCGGGCGGCGGCGCAGCAGTGCCCGGCGCTCACGCTCGGTCATCCCGCCCCACACGCCCCACTCGATCTGGTTGTCGAGCGCCTCGGCGAGGCACTCGGTGCGCACCGGGCAGCCCTGGCAGACCTGCTTGGCCTTGTTCTGCTCCGCTCCGCGAACGAACAGCTGATCCGGCTGCGCCGCCCGGCAGGCAGCGCGCGGTGTCCAGTCCTCAACCCACATGACGAGTCCCCACATCCTTGTCGCGAGAGCGTGCGTCGGCGGGCCCCGTTGCGTCCCCTGGGGCCGGCACCGACGTCGCTCTCATGTCCCTGCCTCTCAGTAAAGGGCCACGACACGCTGGGGGACAGGTCATTTCGACCCAAAGGACATGGCCCGAAATGACTAGACCGATGTGGTCAGGCTCACTGGGGTGCGACGACGAAGGATGTCGTGTTCTCGCCCCGGCGCGGCTCCTGGGAGGTACCGTGCCGGGCTCGACGATGGGTCGGCCGTGCGCTGCTCCCGTACGCTGGGCGCCATGCCCGCGTCTCGTCCTGCCAGCCGTGTCGCCTCCCACCTCGCCGTGATGGTCGCGATCTCCGCCGTGCTGGGCGTGGTCGTCGCCGGGCTCGCGATCCCCTTCGCGGGCGTCGTGGGCATCGGCGCGCGCAACCTCGCCGACACCATGGACCAGCTGCCGGCCGAGCTCGAGACCGAGGCGCTGGCGCAGAAGACCACGATCCTCGACGTCGACGGCAACACCCTGGCCACCCTCTACGACCAGAACCGCGTCGAGGTCCCGCTCTCGCAGGTCTCGCGCAAGATGGTCAAGGCGATCGTCGGCATCGAGGACGCCCGCTACTACGAGCACGGCGCCCTCGACGTGCGGGGCACGATGCGCGCCTTCGTGACCAACCAGGCCGAGGGCGGCGACGTCCAGGGCGGGTCCTCGATCACCCAGCAGCTGGTCAAGCAGACGCTGGTGATCCAGGCCAAGACCGACGAGGAGCGCGAGGCCGCGACCGCGACGACGTACGCGCGCAAGCTCAAGGAGCTGCGCTACGCCGTGGCCATGGAGCAGCGCCACTCCAAGGACTGGATCCTCGAGCGCTACCTCAACATCGCCTACTTCGGCGACGGCGCCTACGGCATCCAGGCCGCCGCCCAGCACTTCTTCAGCGTCAACGCCAACAAGCTCAACATGCAGCAGTCGGCCCTGCTGGCCGGCCTGGTGCGCAACCCCGTGGGCTACGACCCGGTCGACAACCCCGAGCGCGCCACCGAGCGGCGCAACGTGGTGCTCGAGCGGCTCGCCGACCTGGGCGTCGTCAAGCAGAAGCGCGCCGACCGGCTCCAGGACAAGCCCCTGGGCCTGAAGGTGCAGAAGACCTCCGACGGGTGCGTCTTCACCGCCGCCCCGTTCTTCTGCGACTACGTGCTGCGCTACCTGGTCACCGACCCGGCGCTGGGCAGGACCAAGAAGGAGCGGCGCGCGCTGCTCGAGTCGGGCGGCCTGACCATCCGCACCACCCTCGACCAGGACTACCAGGACGCCGCCGACGCGGCGGTCCGCGAGGGCGTCAACCCCACCGACCAGGCCATCGGCGGGCTCGCGATGGTCGAGCCCGGCACCGGGCAGGTGCGCGCGATCGCCCAGTCGCGCCCGGTCGGCGACGGCCCGGGCCAGACCTACCTCAACTACGTGGTGCCCCGGAAGTACGGCGACTCGGGCGGCTTCCAGCCCGGCTCGACGTTCAAGGCCTTCGTGCTGGCCGCCGCGATCGAGCAGGGCATCCCGCTCAACACCCAGATCAACAGCCCCGAGCAGATCGAGGTCGCCCAGAGCTCGTTCGGGGTGTGCGGCGGGCAGAACTACCAGTCCACCGACACCTACGAGGTCGGCAACTCGACCAGCTCGGGCACCTTCGACCTCTACCAGGGCACCCAGCTGTCGGTGAACACCTTCTTCATCCAGCTGGCGCAGCGCACCGGGTTGTGCCAGCCCTACCGCCTGGCCAAGAAGATGGGCGTGCGGCTGACCGACAAGAACAGCGAGATGGTGCCGTCCTTCCCGCTCGGCGTGGCCAGCGTCAGCCCGCTCGAGATGGCCGAGGCCTACGCGACCTTCGCCGCGCGTGGCCAGCACTGCGCCTCGCGGCCGGTCACCTCCATCGAGGACGCCAACGGCAACGTGCTCAAGCAGTACCCCGCCAAGTGCCGCCAGGTGCTGAAGGCCTCGACCGCCGACGCCGTCAGCGACATCCTGCGCGGCGTCATCGAGCCCGGCGGCTTCGCCCAGGCCGAGGCGCTCGACAGCCCGGCCGCGGGCAAGACCGGCACCACCCAGAACGGCCGCTCGGTCTGGTTCGTGGGCTACACCCCGGAGATGGCGGCCGCCGCGATGATCGCCGGCGCCAACCAGGCCGGCACCCCGATCACGCTGACCGGCCAGACCGTCGGCGGGCGCTACGTCTCCTCGGCCTCCGGCTCCGGCTACGCCGGGCCGATCTGGGGCGACGCGATGAAGGCGATCGACGACCAGCTGCCCGACACGGGGTTCACCGCTCCCGACGCCACGGTCGTCAACGGCGTCACGGTCTCGCTGCCCTCGGTGAGCGGGATGACCCTCGAGGGGGCCACCCAGGTGCTCGAGGAGGCCGGCTTCGGCGTCAGCAACGGCGGCTACGTGAACTCGTCCTACTCCTCCGGCACCGTCGCCTACTCCTCCCCCAGCGGCAGCGCGCCCTCCGGCTCGCAGATCACGCTCTACCTCTCCAACGGCACCCCCGCACCCCCGCCGCCTCCCCCCTCCAACAACAACGGCGGCGGCAACGGCGGCGGCGGCAACGGCGGCGGCGGCGGTGGCAACGGCGGTGGCGGCGGCAACGGCGGTGGCGGCGGCAACGGTGGCGGTGGTGGGAACGGCGGGGGGAACGGGCGCGGCTGACCCGGCCCAAACTTCCCGCCGACCCGGCCCGAACTTCGCCTCGACCCGGCCCAGATCTCCCCTCCGCGGGGTCTCGAGGTCAGCCGAGCTGTCGCCGGACCTCCGCGGCCACGGCTGCACCGTCGGCGCGGCCCTTGACCTGGGGCTGGACGACGCCCATCACCTTGCCCATGGCCTTCATGCCCTCGCCCGCGGAGCCGGTCGACTCCACGGCGGCGGCGACGATGCGCTCGATCTCGGCCGCGTCGAGCTGCTCGGGCAGGTAGACCGCGATCACCTCGGCCTCGGCACGCTCCTTGGCGGCGCTCTCCTCGCGACCGCCCTCGTCGAAGGCCGCCGCGGCCTCACGACGCTTCTTGGCCTCGGCGCCGAGGACCGTGACGACCTCGTCGTCGGAGAGCTCGCGGGCGGTCTTGCCGGCGACCTCGGCGTTGGCGACCGCGGCGAGCACCATCCGCAGGGTCGAGGAGCGGACCTGGTCGCGGGCCTTCATGGCGGTGGTCAGGTCGGCGCGCAGCTGGTCCTTGAGGGTGCTCATGACCGACATTGTGACAGCCTGTGCCGGTGAGCCTCACCCCGCTTCTGACCCGCGGCGGCGCTGCCCTGCTCGGAGCCGCGACGCTAGGCGGCGCAGCCGTGACGGCGTACGCCGTGCGCGAGACGCGGCAGTTCGTGCTGCGCCGCGTCGAGGTGCCGCTGCTGCCCGCGGGGTCCGACCCGCTGCGCGTGCTGCACCTCAGCGACATCCACATGACCCCGCGCCAGCACCGCAAGCAGGAGTGGCTGGCGGGGCTGGCCACGCTGCGCCCCGACCTCGTGGTCGACACCGGCGACAACCTCGCCCACCAGGGCGCGGTCCCCTTCGTGACCGACTCCCTCGGCCCGCTGCTCGACGTCCCCGGCGTGTTCGTGCACGGCTCCAACGACTACTTCGAGCCGCGGCTGCGCAACCCGCTGCGCTACGTGCTGCCCGACGACGGCACCCGCCACACCGACGTGCCCCAGCTGCCGTGGCGCGACCTGAGCGCCACCTTCACCGAGCACGGCTGGCTCGACCTGACCAACACCCGCGGCCGGCTGCACGTCGGCGGGCTCGACCTGGCCTTCGTCGGCGTCGACGACCCGCACCTGGAGTACGACGACCTGGGCGCGGTCGCGGGGCCGGCCGACCCGGCCGCCGACGTGCGCCTGGCCGTCGCGCACGCGCCGTACGTGCGGGTGCTCGACCGGTTCGCCGCCGACGGGCACGACGCGATCCTCGCCGGGCACACCCACGGGGGCCAGGTGTGCCTGCCGGGAGGCCGGGCACTGACCACCAACTGCGACCTCGACCCGGCGCGTGCGCGCGGGCTGCACCGCCACCCCGCGGCCTCCACCCCCGGCGACCCGGGCTCGGCGTGGCTGCACGTCAGCGCCGGTCTCGGCACCAGCCCCTACGCCCAGGTGCGCACGGCGTGCCGCCCCGAGGCCACCCTGCTCACGCTGGTGCCGCGCGGGCGGTGACGGAGCGCGGGGGCCCGATTGGGGTGCTCCTCGGCGCTCCGGTATGCTCCGGTGCTCGTGGGGCCAGCCTCGGCTGGACCCATGGATCGGGCTGTGGCGCAGCTTGGTAGCGCGCCTCGTTCGGGACGAGGAGGCCGCAGGTTCAAATCCTGTCAGCCCGACAGATCCGATGTTCCCGGCATCGAGCAGCCGGGCCCACGAGAGTGGGCCCGGCTGCTGTCATCTCAGGACGTGGCGCTGCGCCACCGTCGCTCGCGGGCCCGGCCACCGGGGTCCGCGTGCCAGAATGCGCGCATGGCAGACGACGACCGCTCCGCGGACAGCCCGTCCCTGGAGGCGCCCTCGCTCGGGCTCGGCCGGTGGCGCCGCCGGAAGAAGACCGCTGACGAGGCCGCGCCCGCCGCGGCGACCGGGAGCAGCGACGACGCCACCGCGACCGTCCCCGTCGTCGAGCCGGAGCCGCTGCCCGACGTCGAGCCGACCCCGCAGCCCGAGCCCGACCCGGTCCCCGAGCCCACGCCGGCCCCGGCGCCGACTCCGCCGCCGGCCTCCCGCGAGCCCGTACGCCGCCCCACGCCTCCTGCCCGGCCCGCCCAGCAGCCCGCCCAGCAGCAGGTCCCGCAGCAGGCCGCGGAGACGCGGACGGCGCAGACCGCGGGCGCGCCCCTCTTCGTCGACGAGGTGGCCGCTGACGAGCCGCCCGCCGCCCGCAGCCGCTCACCGTTCTCGAGCCTCTTCGGGCTGCGCGGGCGCAGCGCGGCCGCCGCCACCGGCGCCGTCGTGGGGGCGCTGGTGGTCGTGCTGACCTGGCTCTCGCTGCGCCTGTGCGAGGTGCTGCAGGGCACGCCGTCCTGCGGCAACCCCGGCATCTTCCTGCTGCTGGCCATCATGGTGGCCATGGTGGTCCTGGGCGGCGCGATGCTGCGCGCGGCCGGGGCGCCCGACCCCACCAGCACCGCCTTCCTCGCGGTCGGCCTGCTGTGCGTGGTGGCGCTGCTGTTCCTGGTCGACGCGCTGATGTCACCGTGGATGGCGATCGTCATCCCGCTGGTGGCCGTCGGGGCGTTCGTGCTCTCGCACTGGGTCACCACCGCGGTGGTCGAGCCCGCCCGCGACTGACACCAGCGGCCGGAGCCTCAGCGGGCCGCGGCGACCAGCTCGGCGATCTGCACGGTGTTCAGTGCGGCGCCCTTGCGCAGGTTGTCGTTGGAGACGAAGAGCGCGAGCCCCCGGCCACCCGGGACGCCCTCGTCGGCACGGATGCGACCGACGTACGACGGGTCCTTGCCGGCGGCCTGCAACGGCGTGGGGATCTCGCTGAGCTCGACACCCGGAGCAGCCGCCAGCAGCTCGGTGGCGCGCTCGACGCCCAGCGGCGAGGCGAACTCGACGTTGAGGGCCAACGAGTGCCCGGTGAAGACCGGCACCCGCACGCAGATGCCCGAGACGGCCAGCTCGGGCAGCCCGAGGATCTTGCGCGACTCGTTGCGCAGCTTCTGCTCCTCGTCGGTCTCACCGAGACCGTCGTCGACCAGGTTGCCGGCGAAGGGCAGCACGTTGTGGGCGATGGTGCGCCGGTAGACGCCCGGCTCGCCGAAGTCGACGGCCTCGCCGTCGTAGGCCAGCTCGCGGGCCTTCTCGCCCGCCGCCTCGACCTGCCCGGCGAGCTCCTCGACGCCGGCGACGCCGGAGCCGGAGACGGCCTGGTAGGTCGACGCGATCAACCGCACCAGCCCGGCCTCGTCGTGCAGCGGCTTGAGCACCGGCATCGCGGCCATCGTGGTGCAGTTCGGGTTCGCGATGATGCCGCGACCGGCCTCGATCACGGCGGCGGCCGCCTCGGGGTTCACCTCGGCGACCACGAGCGGGATCTCGGGGTCCAAGCGGTAGGCGCTGGAGTTGTCGACCACGATGACGCCGGCCTCCACGAAGCGCGGCACCAGCGCGCGCGACGCGGTGGCGCCCGCGGAGAAGAGCGCGATGTCGAGACCGGTGGGGTCGGCGGTCTCGGAGTCCTCGACCACGACCTCGGTGCCGGCGAAGTCGAGCACCTTGCCGGCCGAGCGGGCCGAGGCGAAGAAGCGGATCTCCTCGACCGGGAAGTCGCGCTCGGCCAGGATCTGGCGCATGGCGACGCCCACCTGGCCCGTGGCGCCGACCACGCCGATGCGCAGCCCGCTCATCGGCCGGTCCCGCCGTACACGACCGCCTCGACCTCGTCGGCGTCGAGGTCGAACGCCGTGTGGGTCGCGGCCACCGCGGCGTCGACGTCCTCGTCGGCGACCACCACGCTGATGCGGATCTCGGAGGTGGAGATCATGCCCAGGTTGACCCCGGCCTCGGCGATCGCCGAGAAGAACTTCGCCGTCACTCCCGGGTGGCTGCGCATGCCCGCGCCGATGAGCGAGACCTTGCCGACCTTGTCGTCGTAGAGCAGCGTCTCGAAGCCGATCTCCTCCTGCAGCCCCGCCAGCGTCGTCATCGCGGTCTGGCCGTCGGTGCGCGGCAGGGTGAAGGAGATGTCGGTCAGGTTGGTCGAGGCCGCCGACACGTTCTGGACGATCATGTCGAGGTTGATCTGGGCCTCGGCCAGCGCGGCGAAGATGCGTGCCGCCTCGCCGACCTTGTCGGGCACACCGGTGACGGTGATCTTGGCCTCGCTGCGGTCGTGCGCGACGCCGGCGATGATGGCTTGCTCCATGGTGCCCTCCTCGGGCGCGGGGTCCTCGATGCTGCCGGAGACGATGGTGCCGTCGAGCTGGCTGAACGAGGAACGGACGTGGATCGGGATGTCGAAGCGACGCGCGTACTCCACGCAGCGCAGGTGCAGGATCTTGGCCCCGCTGGCAGCCAGCTCGAGCATCTCCTCGTAGGTGACGCGGTCGAGCTTGCGGGCGCTGGGGACGATGCGCGGGTCGGCGGTGAAGACGCCGTCGACGTCGGTGTAGATCTCGCAGACGTCGGCCTCGAGGGCCGCCGCCAGCGCGACCGCGGTGGTGTCGGTGCCGCCGCGCCCCAGGGTGGTGATCTCCTTGGTGTCCTGGGAGACGCCCTGGAAGCCGGCGACGATGACGATGTGGCCCTCGTCGATGGCGGTGCGGATGCGGCCCGGGGTGACGTCGATGATCTTGGCCTTGCCGTGCACCGAGTCGGTGATCACGCCGGCCTGCGACCCGGTGAAGGAGCGGGCGCTGTAGCCGAGGTCGCTGATGGCCATCGCCACCAGCGCCATCGAGATCCGCTCCCCCGCGGTCAGCAGCATGTCGAGCTCGCGGGCCGGCGGCAGCGGGCTGACGGCCTGCGCCTTCTCGAGCAGGTCGTCGGTCGTGTCCCCCATCGCCGAGACGGCCACGACGACGTCGTTGCCGGCCTTCTTGGCCTCGACGATGCGGCGCGCGACCCGCTTGACCGCGGCGGCGTCAGCGACCGACGAACCGCCGTACTTCTGGACGACAATGCCCACGACAAAATTCCCGTTCCGGATGCGAGGGGCGTGGGCCGCGGGCCCACGATGACCGGGGTCGGAGTCTACCGGGGCCGCCAGGGGCCACCCGCCCCCATCTCACGGCACCGACGTCGTCGGCGCGAGCGCTCCTCGCCTCAGGGCCGGTCGGTGAGCAGCGCGTCGGCGGCCGCGACCTGGTCGGCGTCGAGGTCCACGTCGACGTCGAGGCGGTCGTGGGCCACCACCGAGAGCAGCGCGTTGAGCGCGGCGCCGGCGAGGTTGCCCCAGGAGGAGACGTAGGAGAACTGCCACCACCACAGCGCCTCGCCCACGTTGCCGTCACGGAAGTGGCGCAGCCCCGTGTCGAGGTCGGTCGCGATCGCCGCGAGGTCGTCGGAGAGCTGGCTCTCGACGACCTCGGGCACGTAGGGGTCGAAGACGAAGCTGTAGGTGTCGATGTTGTCGAGCATCAGCGCCAGGCGCATGCGCAGCTCGTCGAGGTCCGGCTCGGGGCCCACGTCGGGCTGGTAGCGCGAGTGCGGCGTGAAGTCCTGCTGGGCGCCCAGCCGCGCACCGGCGAGCAGCACCTGGCTGATCTCCAGGAGCAGCAGCGAGATCGCCCGGCCGCCGTCGGCCTCCTTGGCGATGGCGCGCAGCGCCAGCAGGAAGCTGGCCACCTGGTCGGCGATCTGCTGGGCGAACTCCTCGGTCTCGGCGTCGAGCGCCAGGGCCTCCACGAGGGCCTCGGCCAGGCCGCCCGGGGGCTCGCCGGCCCCGCCGTGCACGTCGTCGGTACCGCTGCTGGTGCTGGTCATTCCGCTGCCCGCCTTCCTGCGAACGCCCGTCCGAGGGTCACCTCGTCGGCGTACTCGAGGTCCCCACCCACCGGCAGTCCACTCGCCAACCGGGTCACGCGCAAGTCCATCACCTTCAGCATCCGGGTGAGGTAGGTCGCCGTGGCCTCGCCCTCGAGGTTGGGGTCGGTGGCCAGGATGACCTCGGTGACCACCCCGTCGGCCAACCGCGTCATCAGCTCGCGGATGCGCAGCTGGTCGGGGCCGATGCCGTCGATCGGGCTGATCGCGCCGCCCAGCACGTGGTAGCGGCCGCGGTACTCGCGGGTGCGCTCGATGGCGACGACGTCCTTGTACTCCTCGACCACGCACAGCACCGCCGGGTCCCGGCGCGGGTCACGACAGATCCGGCACTGCTCGTCCTCGGAGACGTTGAAGCACACCGAGCAGAACTTGACCTTGGCCTTGACCTCGAGCAGCACGTCGGCCAGGCGGCGTACGTCGACGGGGTCGGCCTGCAGCAGGTGGAACGCGATGCGCTGGGCACTCTTCGGCCCGACCCCGGGCAGGCGCCCGAGCTCGTCGATGAGGTCCTGGACGACGCCTTCGTACAAGGTCGCGCGCCCTAGAAGCCGAGCTGGCCGGGCAGGCCGCCCGGAGCGCCGCCGCCGGGCGTCCCACCGCCGGCGAGCGGGCCGAGCGCCTCGCCGGCCATGGTGTCGGCCTGCGCCTTCGCGTCGCGGTAGGCCGCGACGATCATGTCGCCCAGGTCGCTGAGGTCGTCGGCGTCGCTGCCGTCGAAGCCGCCCGCCTTGATGTCGACGCCGACGAGCTCGCCGACCCCGTTGACCCGCACGGTCACGGCGCCGCCGGCGACGGTGCCCTCGACCTCTGCCTCGGCCAGGCGCTCCTGGGCCTGCTGGAGCTGCTCCTGCATCTGCTGGGCCTGCTGCAGCAGCGCGTTCATGTCGAGGCCGCCGCCTGCGCCGCCGAGCGCCTCGAAGGGGTTCTGGCTCATGGGGTCACCTCTGGGTGTCGTGGATCTGGCTGTCGTGGGTCTGGGTCGTGGATTCGCGGTGGGTGGTGCGGGATGTGCCCAGTGTGTCGTGCGGTCGCTCACCCGGCGGGTGCTGGGCCGCTCACTGGTGACGGATCTCCTCGATGACGCGCGCCCCGAGCTCTCGCTCGAGCAGGGCGGCGCCGCCGAGCGTCTCGTCGTCCGCGTCGAGGTCGTCGGGGTGCGCGTCGGCATCGGCGGCCCGGAGGTCGTCGGAGCGTGCGATGTCGGCACCGCCGACGCGGGTCTGCTGGATGGCGCCGCGGGCGGCCGCGATCGAGCCCGGGCCGGCCTGCGGGCGCTGGGCCGGGGCCGTCGGGGGCGCGTCCGGGGGCGGGGTGCCCGGCTCGCCGGGGTCGTCGTCGGGCGGCGCCTCGTCGAGCCAGGCCGGCGGTCGCTCCTGGGCCGGCGCCGGGGTCTCGGGGACGGGCGGCTGCCCGAGCGGGCCGGGCTGCCCCTCGGGTGCGCCCTGCTGCTGGGGCTGCTGCGGCTGCTGCGGCTGCACCGGGGAGGCCGCGGGTTCGGCCGGCGGGGCGGCGGGCGCGGCCTGGCGCGTCACCACCGGCGCGGTGTCGGGCGAGGCGCCGGGGTCGACGATCGTCTCGATGCGCCAGTCGGAGCCGACCACGTCGATCGCGGCCTGGCGCACGATCTCGGCGCTGCCGTTGCCGTCGAAGGAGTCGCGAGCGCCCGCGTTGGCGAAACCGAGGGTGAGCGTCTTGGCGTCGACGGCCACCACCTGGGCGTTCTGCGTCAGGTGGATCCAGGTGACCCGGCGCCGAACCTTGGTGGCCTCGACGATGTCGGGCCACAGGCGGCGTACCTCGACCAGGCTGAGCGCGCCCGGCTCGGGCGTCGAGGCGGCGGCCTGCTGCTGGGCCGGGGCCTGCTGCTGGGCCGGGGCCTGCTGCTGGGTCGGCGCAGGGGCCGACCGCGGGGGCGTCTCCTGCGGGGGCGTCTCTGGCGGCGATGACGGGTGGGCGGCAGGCTGGGGGTCGGGCTGGGCGGCCGGCTGGGAGGTGACCGGCGCGGGCGCCGGGACGGGTTCGGGCGCCGGCTCGGCGTGCGGGGCGGTGGCGGACGGCGCGACCGCCGCGCCGGCGGGGGCCTCGGCGACCTGGTCGGGTGCCCGGGTCGACGACGCCGGCGCCGGGCGGTCCTGCGCCGGGACCTGGGTCTGCGGACGCGCGGGCGCGCTGGCCGGCAGCCCCGAGACCGACATCCGCTTCTCGATGCGGTCGAGGCGGGCGGTCAGACCGTCGGTGGAGTGGTCGGCGCCCGGCAGCAGCACCCGCGCACAGATCAGCTCGAGGAGCAGCCGGGGCGCCGTCGCCCCGCGCATCTCGGTCAGGCCGGCGGCCACGTGGTCGGCGGCCCTGGTCAGCTCGGCCGCGCCGAACCGGGCGGCCTGGGCCACCAGCCGCTCCCCGGCGTCCTCGCTGACGTCGATCAGCCCGGTGGCCGGGGCGTTGGGCACCGCGGCCACGATGACCAGGTCACGCAGCCGGCGCAGCAGGTCCTCGGTGAAGCGGCGCGGGTCCTGCCCGGTCTCGATGACCTTGTCGACCACCCCGAAGACGGCCGCGCCGTCACCGGCCGCGAAGGCGTCGACGACCTCGTCGAGCAGCGAGTCGGGGGTGTAGCCGAGCAGCCCGGTGGCCAGGGCGTGGGTCACGCCGTCGGCACCGGCGCCTCCGAGCAGCTGGTCGAGCACCGACAGGGAGTCGCGCGCGGAGCCCGCCCCGGCACGCACCACCAGCGGCAGCGCCGCCTGTTCGATCGGCACGCCCTCGAGCTCGCACAGCTCGGAGAGGTAGGACGACAGCAGGCGGGGCGGGATCAGCCGGAACGGGTAGTGGTGGGTGCGCGAGCGGATGGTCGGCAGCACCTTGTCGGGCTCGGTCGTGGCGAAGATGAAGCGCAGGTGGGGCGGGGGCTCCTCGACGAGCTTGAGCAGGGCGTTGAAGCCCTGCGTGGTCACCATGTGGGCCTCGTCGATGATGTAGACCTTGTAACGGCTGCGCACCGGCGCGAAGAACGCCTTCTCGCGCAGGTCGCGGGCGTCGTCGACGCCGCCGTGGCTGGCCGCGTCGATCTCGATCACGTCGATCGAGCCCGGGCCGCCCCGGGCCAGGTCGCGGCAGCTGTCGCACTCCCCGCAGGGGTCGGCGACCGGGGCCTGCTCGCAGTTCAGCGCCCGCGCGAGGATGCGCGCCGACGTGGTCTTGCCGCAGCCTCGCGGCCCGGAGAAGAGGTAGGCGTGGTTGACCCGGTTGTTGGCGAGCGCGGCACGCAGCGGCTCGGTGACGTGGTCCTGCCCGATGACCTCCGAGAACGTCTCGGGCCGGTAGCGGCGGTACAGGGCGAGGGGGGACTCCACACGACGACCCTAACCAGCAGGTCCGACAGTGGCCATCGCCAGGAGGGGACCTGGGGAGGACACCGCGCCGACCACCCGCGTCCGGGCATGAAAAGGCCCCCCGCGCACCCGACAGAGCTCGCTGACCCTTGCTGCCTCTCGGCCCTGGGGGAGTTGGGCAAGATGCCGCCACACGGGGGGTTGGCCCGAGTGTAGGCGAGGGGGCCGGAGCCCTCCAACACGAGGTCGTCGCCGAGGTCGTCCCAGAGGTGGTCGCAGCGCCCGCACGCGTGCTGTCAGCGGGGGTGGCCCGGCGACAGCGGGTGGCCGGGGCGATTTCGCCGCCTCCCGGGGGCACCGGTACGCTCCTCGGCGGAGGATTCGCCTAGTGGCCTATGGCGCTCGCTTGGAAAGCGGGTTGGGTTAACGCCCTCAGGGGTTCGAATCCCCTATCCTCCGCCACTCGAACGGCGTCGGCCCCCGGGCCGGCGCCGTTCGCGCGTCTCGACCGGCCCGACCGGCCTGGACGGCCCGGCCCCGCGGGGCCAGCGGAGGTACGGGCCGGGTCAGCGCGAGATCTGGGCCGGGTCAGCGCGAGATCTGGGCCGGGTCAGCGCGAGGTACGGGCCGGGTCGCGGCGGGCGAGGACGGGGCGCAGCACCAGCGCCAGCAGCAGCGCTCCCCCGCCCAGCACACCCCACCACACGGCGTCGTCGCGCACGCTCGCGAGCAGGTCGGGCTCGGGCACCGGGGCGGTGGCGGGCTCGGCGTCGGCGATCGACCGGGGGGCCTCGGGGGCGGGCGGGCCCAGGCCGCGGGCGAGGGCCTCGTCGGCGCGCACCACCCCGGCGCCGCGCGTCGGCGAGCGTACGTCGGCGCGACCGTCGGCCGCGGGCAGCAGCCGGTCGAGGACCTGCTCGGGGGTGTCGTCGGGGTAGGCCGACATCAGCAGGGCGACCACGCCGGTGACCTGCGCGGCCGCCCACGAGGTGGAGACCGAGTCGACGCCGCAGGTGCCGCCGTTGAGCCCCACCGACACCCCGCCGACGGTGGGGGCGGCGACGTCGATGGCGCTGCTGCGCAGCACCCCGGCGTCGGGGGCGTCCGGGGCGTCGCCGACGGCCGCGACCCCGAGCACGTGCTCGCCCCGGCCCTCGCCCGCCCCGGCGGGATGCACCTGCGAGGCGGCGTCCTCGCCGGGCGTGGCCACGGCCAGCTCGTCGGGCAGCGGGTCGGCCTCGTCGACCGGTCGGTCGCCCGACTCGGCGACCACGACGACGCCCGCGCGCCATAGCGCCTCGACCGCCGCGTCGATGCGCGGCTCGGGCGGGACGGCGACGGAGACGTTCACGACGTCCACGACGGGCCGGGCGCCGCCGACGCGACGCACCTGCGCCAGGACGTGCTCCAGGCCCTCGGCGACCCGCACCGCCAGCGGCCCCGCCTGGCCCTCCTGCGGGCTGAACGCGTCGAGCACCCGCACGTCGACCAGGCGCGCGCCCGGGGCCACGCCGACCGCGTCACCGTCGGGGCGCGGCGGCGCGGCGACCAGGCCGGCGACGACGGTGCCGTGCGGGTCGACCGGCTCGCCGTCCGGCCCGTACGACGCCACGCCGGGCGCCGCGGGCAGCCCCGCGCGTGGTGCGATGCCGGTGTCGACCACGGCGACGGTCACGCCCTCGCCGGGGAGCACGCCGCGGCGGCGCAGCACCTCGTGCGCCGCGGGCACCCCCATCGCCTCCAGCGCCCGGCTCGGGCCGGCGAACGGGCCCACCTCGGGGTCCTCGGCGGCCACCTCGGTGCAGGACCTGGTCTCGGGCGCGGCGCCACCGACCGCGGCGGCCGGTGCAGCAGCGCCTGCCGCCAGCGCGAGGAGGGTCAGCGCCCCCACCGCCGCCGAGGCCGCCGAGGCCGCCGCGGGCACCCTCCGGCCGGCCCGGCCGTTCACCCGCAGCCCTCGCCGGAGCCGGCGTCACGGTCGGGCGGGCAGAGCGCGGCCTCCTGGGACAGCGCGACACCGGTCTCGAAGAGCTCGAGCCAGGTGTCGGGCACCAGCACCGGGGCGTAGGAGCCGTAGCCCAGCAGGGTCGGCGTCTCGGCGCCGACCAGTGCGTTGGCGCGGCCCTTCTGGTCGACGGCCCAGCGGCTGTCGCTCTCGACGTCGTCCCACCCGCCGCTCATCACGTAGGCGCCCCCGCCGGGCTCGACCTCGACCTCGCGCCGGTCGTCGGCGAGGCCCTCGGCCGCGGCCTCGCCGACGGGGTCGACGGCGACCTGGGCCCGCGGCACCTCCCCCGCCGCGGTCTCCAGCAGGGCGCAGTGCTCGCCGGGCTCGTCGTCGAGCACGTCCTCGGGCCAGCGGTTGGCGGCGACCAGCGACGAGCCGTCGCTGCCGGAGGGCAGCTCGGCCAGCTCCTGCGGCAGCCGCCCACCCGGCAGCTCGGAGGCGGCGAGCACCTGCAGGGCGAACTCGTCGAGCAGCTCGGCGCCGTCGGTGGTGACCAGGTAGCCGCCCCCGCCGTCGTCGACCACGTAGTCGCCGACGCGCCCCTCGCCGCCGGGCAGCGGGTCGCCCAGGCCGGGCACGTCGAAGCTGCCGGCGTCGAGGTCGCCGCCACGGGGGAAGAGCGCCAGCCACTCGCCGGGCACCTTGACCGCCGAGTCGAGCAGCGGCAGGTCGAGCGCCGCCAGGAAGGCGTTGCGCTGCGAGCGACCGGGCATCGTGAGCGCGTAGCGGTAGGCCTCGGTCTCCTGGCCGGTCCGCTCGGCGGTGCCCACGACCCAGTACGCCGCGTCGCTGGGGCTGCGGGTCGCGACCTTGACCAGGAACGCGGTGCCGGGGGCGGCGCTGACCCCGGGGCTCTCGCCGAGCCACACCTTGACCCCCAGCCCGTCGCCGGTGCAGGCGCTCCAGCCGGTCTCGACCAGGGAGCCGGTGCCGGCGAGCCGGGCCGGGGCGTCGAGGATGCCGATGTCCTCGCCCAGCGGACGCGTCTCGATGGTCTCCTGGGAGACGATGCGCGGCTCGAGGCCCTCGGCTCCGAGGATCAGGTGGGCGGAGGTGATGTTGAGGACCGGGCGCAGGAGGGGGCCGTCGTCCCCGTCCCCGCTCCCGTCCTCGCCGTCCTGGCCGTCCTGGCCGGCGGAGTCGTCGTCGAGGATGACGTACGCCGCCCCCTGCTCCTTGCTGATCACCAGACCCGGCTCGTCCCAGTCGGTGGGGGCGTTGTCGGTGAACACGCCCGTGATCGCCGCGCCGGCCACCAGCAGCACACCCAGCGCCACGCCGCCCACGATGGTCCGGCCGGGTCGCGCCGGCTCGACCTCGCGGCCGCCGGGGGCCCCGGAGACGAACGCCGTCACCAGGCGGCGCCTGCTGAAGGCGTGCGCCTCGACGAGGTCGCGCTTGGTGGCCACGCTCAGCCCGCGATCGCCGAGAAGACGCCGGTGGCGAGCAGGGCCAGCGGCACCAGGGCCAGCAGGCACAGGCTCTCGGCGACGTCGCCCAGGCGTCCGCGGCGCACCGACGGCGGGCCGGGCAGCAGCGTGACGGCCAGCAGCACCGCCCCCGCGCTCGCGAGCACCAGCGCGGTCGTGGGTCGCCACTGCGGCTGCAACCACAGCAGCGCGACCGCGACCGAGGCGAGCCCGGCGATGCCGGCGACCAGGCCGACCAGGACCTCGCTCCCGGCGCGGTACTGGCGGGTGCGCAGCATCACCACGCCGCAGCAGACCAGCGCCAGCATGGTGCCGGAGAGACCGAGGTCGACGGCGACCGGGGCGACCAGCACCAGCAGCAGCCCGACGGTCGCGGTGATGGCCAGCAGGATCTCGTGGGCCAGCCGGGCCTCGCGGCCGACCTGGTCGGGGTCGACGTCGTCGGGGTCGGCGGTGATGTCGGCGGTGCTGTAGATCTGCTCCACCCGGGCCCCCGTCATCCCCAGCGCCAGCCACGGGAAGAGGCTGCCCATCAGCACGACGAGCACGAGCAGGGTCGCCAGCAGCACGCCCACGTCGACGCCGCCGCCGGCTCGCAGCACCAGCCCGACCACGCAGAACGCGGCGCCGACGACCACCGGGGGCAGCACCAGGGCGCGGCCGTCGCCGAGGCCGAGCAGCGCGACCAGCCCCGCCAGGACCGCACCGAGCCCCCCAGCGGCCACGGCCGCACCGGAGAGGTCGCCCGGCCCGGCGGTGCCCAGGGGCGCGCTGTCGAGGGCGAGCAGCAGCCCCGCGACAGCGGCGTACGCCGTGGCCATCCAGGCGACCGCGACGGCGGCCTCGGGCTCGCCCTGCGCCCGGGACAGCACCACCGAGCCCGCCACCAGCACCGCGGCGACGACGCCCGCCGCGCTGCCGGCCAGCACCGTGTCGCTCTGCACCAGCAGCGCGGCGGCGCCCATCGCCATCAGCAGCCCCGCCGCACCCAGCGCCGTGAGCCGCCCAGACGCCGGCGCCCAGGGGCGCAGGTCGCGCTCGACGACGTCGGTCATCGCCTCGACCACGTCGTCGTAGACCCGGGGCGCCGGGTCGTCGACCCCCGCGGTGACGGCGAGCAGGGCGCCGTCCTCGACCCCCTGGACCACCAGTCCGGCGTCGGTGGCCAGGAGCCGACCCTCGGCCGTGCGCACCCGGTAGCCGCCGTGCACCGTCATCGGGTCGAGGAGCCCCACGCTGCGGGCCAGCTCGGGGACCATCTCGGCCAGCGGCACCGCGCCGGGCAGGACCAGGTCGACGCGGCGGCTGCCGGAGGCGACGGTCACGCGCACCAGGGCGGTGGCGCTCGCGGGCGCCGGGCTCATCTGGGGGCTCATCTCGTCTCCCTCACCGGGGGTGTCGACCGGACGGTGATGCTACTGCGCCACGGCGCCCGGGGGGGGGGGGGGGGGGGGGGGGGGGGGGGGGGGGGGGGGGGGGGGGGGGGGGGGGGGGGGGGGGGGGGGGGGG
>NZ_JBDYKJ010000018.1:0-71039 GCF_040012395.1 Nocardioides sp. 31GB23
CGCCCCGCTGGATGCGCGACCTGGTCACCCGCCGCGACACCCACTGCGTCTTCCCGTTCTGCGACACCGGCTCCCCGTGCTGCGACCTCGACCACATCAGTCCCTACGTCCCCATGGACGAAGGCGGTCCACCCGGCCAGACCCACCCACAGAACTTGGCGCCGCTGTGTCGACACCACCACCGGGCCAAGACCGAGGAGCGCTGGACCTACCAGCGCACCGACCACGGCGACTACCTCTGGCGCGACGACCACGGGCACAGCTACGCCGTCACCACCCACGGCACCCTCGAGCTGACCGGACGCTGACCCCTGCTCAGCTCCGGCCGGTCGCCTCGGGCTCCGCGCCGGTGAGCCGGACGTCGGTGACGGTGCGTCGGGTGGCGGCGACCGCGCCGACCAGCACGGCCAGGGCGAAGCAGCCCAGCTGCACCCGGCCGGCCCCGAGAGCGAGGGCCAGTGGCCCGACGGCGAGCTGGCCGATGGGCGTGGCGACGAAGGAGAAGAACCCGTCGATCGACATGATCCGCGACAGCATCGCCTCGGGCACCTTCTCCTGCACCGTCATGTTCCAGGCCAGGTCGAGCAGGCTCAGCGCCGCGCCGGCGATGACGAAGGAGGCGGTGAGCAGCCAGGTGCTCACGTGGGTGCCGAGCACCAGCATCGGCAGGCATCAGATCGGGAAGGTGATCATGATCGTGCGCAGCGGCACCTTCAGGCTGACACGGGCCAGGAAGAACGCCGCGACGAAGACGCCGACCGCCTGGCCCGAGCGGGCCAGGCCCCAGCCCGTGCTGCCGATCGTGTCGTCGGCGATGCTCGGGCCGAGCACCCCGATGGCGCCGCTGACGAGCGCGTTGAACACCAGTGACGCCGACGCCGCCGGGATCACCCAGCCGAGCTCACGGGCGAAGGCCCACCCCGCCACGAAGTCGCCCAGCACGCTCGTCGCGGCGCCGCCGCGATCGCCCGGTGGCAGCCGCACCAGCGACAGGAACCCCGCCGCCACGAGGTACGTCGCCGCGTCGAAGGCCAGCGCCCAGCCCGGGCCGGCGGTCGCGACGAGCAGCCCCGAGAGCGCCGGGCCCAGGATGCCCACCGCGCTCGACGCCTGTCCGATGAGCAGGAAGGCCGCCTTGCGCTCCGCGACCGGCAGCAGGATCGGGACCATGCCCAGGAATGCCGGGTAGCTCACCGCGAAGACCGTGCCCGCCACGAACTGCAGGACGGCCAGGTGCCACACCTCGGCCAGGCCGGTGACGACCAGGAAGGCCGTCAGTCCCTGCGCGACGCCCAGCACCAGGTTGCAGCCGCGCAGCACGACCGCCCGCGGCAGCCGGTCGGCGATCGCGCCGCCCAGCAGCATGAACACCACCGACGGCACGCTCCACGCCGCGAGCACCACACCCAGGTCGGCTGCCGAGTCGCTGATCGCGAGCACGGCGAACGCCAGCGCCACGCCCGACATCGACGACCCTGCACGGTTCACGACCTGGCCGATGAAGAAGTAGCGGAAGGCAGGGGTGGCGAGCGGGGACAGGCGGGTGCTCACCCGGGAAAGTAAAGCCCACTTCTGGCGCCGGCGCCCGGGTCAACAAAAGTCAGGCTTGACTGTTTGTTGATGAGCCACCAGGCTGTGCTCGTGACCAGCGCCCCCACCCGTGTGCCCCAGGGCGAGCGCACCCGGCTGATGCGGGCGCGGCTCCTCGACGCCACCGTCGAGCTGCTGGTCGAGCGCGGCTTCGCCGGCACCACGACCACGCTGGTCAGCGAGCGGGCCGGGGTGAGCCGCGGGGCCCAGCTGCACCACTTCCCGACCAAGAACGACCTGGTCGTCGCCGCCGTCGAGCACCTCACCGAGGTGCGCGGCGCCGAGCTGGCCGCCGCCGCGACCGCGCTGCCGCCCGACGTGCCGCGCACCCGGGGCGTGCTGCAGGTGCTCGCCGACCACTTCACCTCCCCGGTCTTCGTCGCCGCCCTCGAGCTGTGGGTGGCCGCCCGCACCGACCCCGGCCTGCACGCCTCCGTCGGTCCGCTCGAGCAGCGGGTGGGTCGCGACACCCACCGCCTGACCGTCGACCTGCTCGATGCCGACGAGTCCGTCGACGGGGTCCGCGAGCTGGTGCAGGCCACCCTCGACCTGGTCCGCGGCCTCGGCCTGGCCAACACCGTCACCGACGACGCCGCCCGCCGCGCCCGGATCCTGGACCGCTGGGCCGACACGCTCGACACCACCCTCACGAGGAGAACGCGATGAGTGACCTGCTCGAGGCCCTGCTGGGCGACCTGCGCGCGGAGGGCGACCAGCTCTGGTCGACCGTCGCCGGGCTCGACGCCGACGGCTGGGCCACGCCCACCCCGGCACCCGGCTGGAGCGTGGCCACCCAGGTCGCCCACCTGGCCTGGACCGACGAGGTCGCCGCCCTGGCGGCCCGCAGCCACACCCCCGAGGGCAAGGCCGCCTGGGACGAGGTCGTCCTCGCCGCGATGGCCGACCCCACCGGCTTCGTCGACACCGCCGCCGTGGAGGTGGCCCGCCTGGCCCCCGAGGCCCTGCTCGCCCGCTGGGGCAAGGCCCGCGAGGAGCTGACCATCGCGCTGCGCGAGGTGCCCGCAGGCGAGGAGATGCCCTGGTTCGGCCCGCCGATGTCGCCGACCTCGATGGGCACCGCCCGCTTCATGGAGACCTGGGCGCACGCCCTCGACGTGTACGACGCCCTCGGCCAGCGGCACGAGCCGACCGACCGCGTCCGCCACGTCGCCCACCTCGGGGTGCGCACCCGCGACTTCGCCTACTCCGTGCACGAGCAGCAGCCGCCCGCCCAGCCGTTCCGCGTGCAGCTCGTCTCGCCCTCGGGGGAGACCTGGGCCTGGGGGCCGGAGGAGGCCACCCAGACCGTGACCGGGTCGGCGTACGACTTCTGCCTGCTCGTCACCCAGCGCGTGCACCGCGACGACACCGACCTGGTAGCCACCGGCGCCGACGCCGAGCACTGGCTCACCATCGCGCAGGCCTTCGCCGGCCCCGCCGGCCCCGGGCGGGAGCAGCGATGACGGGCACGCTCGCGCCGACACTGCTGGTCGGCAACTGCTCCGGCTTCTACGGCGACCGGATCTCGGCGATGCGCGAGATGCTCGAGGGCAGCCTCGAGGACGGGCGCACCCTCGACGTCCTCACCGGCGACTACCTCGCCGAGCTGACCATGCTGATCCTGGGCAAGGACACGATGCGCGACGAGTCCCTCGGTTACGCGCGCACCCACCTGCGCCAGCTCGAGGACTGCCTGGGCCTGGCGCTCGAGCGCGGCACCCGGATCGTCTCCAACGCCGGCGGCCTCAACCCCGCCGGGCTCGCCGCCAAGGTCCGCGAGGTCGCGCGGGGCCTGGGCCTCGACGTTGCCGTCGCCCACGTCGAGGGCGACGACCTGCGCGCCCGCGCCGCCGAGCTCGGCCTCGACGGCGCCCTGACCGCCAACGCCTACCTCGGCGGCTTCGGCATCGCCCGCGCCCTCACCGCCGGCGCCGACGTCGTGGTCACCGGCCGCGTCACCGACGCCTCCCTGGTCGTCGGCCCCGCCGCTGCCCACTTCGGCTGGAGCGCCGACCAGCACGACGAGCTCGCCGGCGCCGTGGTCGCCGGCCACGTGCTCGAGTGCGGCACCCAGGCCACCGGCGGCAACTTCAGCGGCTTCCGCTCGCTCGCCGCGGCCGGCGTCGACCTCTCGCAGCCGCTCGGCTTCCCCGTCGCCGAGATCGAGGCCGACGGCTCCTCGACCATCACCAAGCACGCCGGCACCGGCGGCGCGGTCACCGTCGACACCGTCACCGCCCAGCTGGTCTACGAGATCCAGTCCACCCGCTACCTGGGCCCCGACGTCACCACCCACCTCGACACCGTGCGCCTCGAGCAGGTCGGCCCCGACCGGGTGCGGGTCAGCGACGTCGTCGGCGAGGCACCGCCCGAGCAGCTCAAGGTCTGCGTCAACGAGCTCGGCGGGTGGCGCAACACCGTCGAGCTGGTCCTCACCGGCCTCGACGTCGAGGCCAAGGCCGACTGGGTGCGCGAGCAGCTCTCGCCGCGGCTCACCGCCCAGGAGGTCACCTGGAGCCGGCCCACCGCGCCCGCCGCCGACGCCGACACCGAGGAGGGCGCCTCGGTGCTGCTGCGCTGCACCGTCACCGACCCCGAGCAGGGCCCCGTCGCCAAGGCCTTCACCGGCCCCGCGGTCGAGCTCGCCCTCGGCTCCTACCCCGGCTTCACGATGACCGGCCCGCCCGCGGCCCCCACGCCCTACGGCGTCTACCGCGCGGCGTACGTCGACCGCTCGGCCGTCGAGCACGTCGTGGTGCTGCCCGACGGCACCCGCGAGAGCGTGCCCGACCCGACGGCGTACGCCGAGGCCGACCACACGCTGGGCCTGCGCCCCTCGCCGTACCCCGCGCCCGCCGACACCCTCAACCGCCGGCTGCCGCTGGGCACCTTCGTGCACGCCCGCTCCGGCGACAAGGGCGGCGACGCCAACCTGGGCCTGTGGGTCTCCCACGACGGCCCCGACGACAAGTACGCCGCCCGGGTGACCTGGCTGGCCAAGATCATCAGCCCGCGCAAGGTCCGCGAGCTGCTGCCCGAGACCGCCGCGCTGCCCGACGAGGCCATCGAGGTGCACGTGCTGCCCAACCTCGGGGCGGTCAACGTCGTCATCAAGGGGCTGCTCGGGCGCGGGGTGGCCGCCTCGACCCGCTTCGACCCGCAGGCCAAGGGCCTCGGCGAGTGGGCCCGGGCCCGCTCGGTGCACATCCAGGAGGGACTGCTGTGAGCGAGATCCACGAGCTCGGCGCCGAGTTCGCCCGCCGGGAGGTCGTCGACCACCTGCAGGAGTGGGAGGACGCCGGCACCATCCCGCGCGAGCTGCACGCCGCGGCCGCCAAGCAGGGGCTGCTCGGCCTGGCCTTCCCCACCGAGGTGGGCGGCGAGGGCGGATCGATGCTCGACACCGTCGACCTGCAGGAGGGGATGCTCTCCGCCGGCGCCTCCAGCGGCCTGCTCGCCGGGCTGTTCACCTCGGGCATCGCGCTGCCCCACATGGTCGCGGCCGCCGGCCGCGGCGAGGCCGGCGCCGACGCGCTGGTCGACCGGTTCGTGCGGCCCACGCTGGCCGGCGAGCTGATCGGCTCCCTGGCGATCACCGAGCCGGGCGGCGGCTCCGACGTCGCCGGCCTGCGCACCACGGCCGTCCGCGACGGCGACCACTACGTCGTCAACGGCGCCAAGACCTTCATCACCTCGGGCGTGCGCGCCGACTTCGTGACCACCGCGGTGCGCACCGGCCAGCCCGGCCACGCCGGCGTCAGCCTGCTCGTCGTCGAGCGCGGCACGCGCGGCTTCACCGTCGACCGCTCGCTGCGCAAGATGGGCTGGCACTGCTCCGACACCGCCGAGCTGTCGTACGCCGACGTGCGGGTGCCGGTGGGCAACCTCGTGGGCGCCGAGGGCTCGGGCTTCTACCAGATCGCCGAGCAGTTCGTCTCCGAGCGGATCGCCCTGGCGGTGCACGCCTACGGCATCGCCGCGCGCAGCCTCGAGCTGACCGCCGCCTACTGCCGCGAGCGCGACACCTTCGGCAAGCCGCTGGTGGCCAACCAGGTGGTGCGCCACAAGCTGGTCGAGATGCACCGCCAGGTCGAGGTGGCGCGCACCTACACCCGCGCCGTCGTCGAGCGCGGCGCGAGCGTGGCCGAGGCCTGCCTGGCCAAGCAGACGGCCTGCGACGCGGCGACCTACGTCTGCGACCAGGCGGTGCAGCTGCACGGCGGCACCGGCTACATGCACGGCACCGAGGTCGAGCGGCACTACCGCGACGCCCGCATCCTGCCCATCGGCGGCGGCGCCACCGAGGTCCTCACCGACCTCGCGGCCAAGCTGCTGGGCTACGCACCCACGAGAGGCGAGAGCCGATGATCCTGGACCGACTCGTACCCCCGATGACCGGTGAGGTCACGGTGGCCATGGACGCCCCGCCCGAGGAGGTGTGGGCCCTGGTCAGCGACGTGACCCGGATCGGTGAGTTCTCGCCCGAGACCTTCGAGGCGCGCTGGACCCGCGGCTCCACCGGCCCCGAGGTCGGTGCCAGCTTCAAGGGCCACGTCAAGCGCAACGGCGTCGGGCCGACGTACTGGACGCCCTGCCAGGTCACGGCCTGCGAGGAGCCGCGGCTCTTCGAGTTCAGCGTCGGCACCGACGACGTGACGGTCAACAGCTGGGGCTACCGCATCGAGCCCGACGGCGCGGGCGGCTCGCGGGTCACCGAGTACTTCCGGCTCTCGGCCGCGCTGCCGTTCCGGGCCTACTGGCTGGTGCTCGGCCGACTGCGCCGGCGCACCAACGCCAACGGCATGCGCACGACCCTGGAGAGGATGAAGCAGGTGGTGGAGTCATGAGCGGCAACCGCGAGGCGATGCTGGAGAAGCTGTCGTCGCTGGCCGAGGAGCAGGACAAGGCCGTCGCGGGCGGGGGCGAGCGCTCGGTCGCACGCCACCACACCCGAGGCAAGCTGCTGCCGCGCGAGCGCATCGAGCTGCTCGTCGACGAGGGCTCGGCCTTCCTCGAGCTCTCGCCGCTGGCCGGCTGGGGCTCCGACTTCACCGTCGGCGCCTCCGTGGTCACCGGCATCGGGGTCGTGGAGGGCGTCGAGTGCGTCATCACCGCCAACGACCCCACCGTCAAGGGCGGCGCGAGCAACCCGTGGACGGTCAAGAAGATCTTCCGGGCCGCGCAGATCGCCGAGGAGAACGGGCTGCCGACGGTCTCGCTGGTCGAGTCGGGGGGTGCCGACCTGCCGACCCAGAAGGAGATCTTCATCCCCGGCGGCAAGCTCTTCCGCGACCTGACCCGGGCCAGCGCCCGCAAGCAGCCCACGGTCGCGCTGGTCTTCGGCAACTCCACCGCCGGCGGCGCCTACGTGCCCGGCATGAGCGACTACACCGTGATGGTCAAGGAGCAGGCCAAGGTCTTCCTCGGCGGCCCGCCGCTGGTCAAGATGGCCACCGGCGAGGAGTCCGACGACGAGTCGCTGGGCGGCGCCGAGATGCACGCGCGCACCTCCGGGCTGGCCGACTACCTCGCCGAGGACGAGCGCGACGCCATCCGGATCGGGCGGCGGATCGTGGCCCGGCTGAACCGTCGACGCACCGGTGGTTTCGAGACGGGACTTCGTCCCTCCTCAACCACCGTGGGGTACGCCGAGCCCGACGCCGACCCCGACGAGCTGCTCGACCTCGTGCCGGCCGACCTCAAGGAGCCCTTCGACCCGCGTGAGGTGATCGCGCGGGTCTGCGACGGCGCGGGGCCGGGCAACGCGGTGGCCTTCGACGAGTTCAAGCCGCTCTACGGCACCTCGCTGGTCACCGGCTGGGCCCGCCTGCACGGCCGACCGATCGGCATCCTGGCCAACGCCCAGGGCGTGCTGTTCAGCCAGGAGGCCCAGAAGGCCGCCCAGTTCGTGCAGCTGGCCAACCAGTCCGACACCCCGCTGCTCTTCCTGCACAACACCACCGGCTACATGGTCGGCAAGGAGTACGAGCAGGGCGGCATCATCAAGCACGGCGCGATGATGATCAACGCGATCAGCAACTCCTCGGTGCCGCACCTGACCGTGGTGCTCGGCGCCTCCTACGGCGCCGGCAACTACGGCATGAACGGGCGCGCCTACGACCCGCGCTTCCTCTTCACCTGGCCCTCGGCGAAGTCGGCGGTGATGGGCCCCGCCCAGCTCGCCGGCGTGCTCTCGATCGTGGCGCGCGCCGCGGCCGAGGCCAAGGGGGCGGCGTACGACGAGGAGGCCGACGCGGGCATGCGCGCCTTCATCGAGTCCTCGGTCGAGGAGCAGTCGCTGCCGCACTTCCTCTCCGGGATGCTCTACGACGACGGGGTCATCGACCCCCGCGACACCCGCACCGTCCTGGGCATCTGCCTGTCCGTCATCGAGAACCAGCCCTGGACCGGCGCCGCCGGCTACGGCGTCTTCAGGATGTGAAAGCACCCCATGACGTTCTCCGCTCCTCCGCTTCGCTCCTCCGCGAACAACGCCACGGGGACCCCGAGGCCCCAGACAGAGGTGTACTCATGATCCAGCGACTGCTGGTGGCCAACCGGGCCGAGATCGCCTCGCGGGTCTTCCGGACCTGCCGGGCGCTGGGCATCGAGACCGTCGCCGTGCACTCCGACGCCGACGCCGTCCTGCCCTACGTCGCCGAGGCCGACGCCGCCGTGCGGCTGCCCGGCAACGCGCCGGGCGAGACCTACCTGCGCGCCGACCTGGTGCTCGAGGCCGCCCGGGCCGCGGGCGCCGACGCGATCCACCCCGGCTACGGCTTCCTCTCCGAGAACGCCGACTTCGCCCGCGCCGTCGAGGCCGCCGGGCTGACCTGGGTCGGCCCGGCCCCCGCCTCGATCGAGCAGATGGGCTCGAAGATCGAGTCCAAGAAGCTGATGGAGGCCGCCGGGGTCCCGGTGCTCACCGACCACACGGTCGAGACCGCCACCGAGGCCGACCTGCCGCTCATCGTCAAGGCCTCCGCCGGTGGCGGCGGGCGCGGCATGCGCATCGTCCGGTCGCTGGCCGACCTGCCCGGCGAGGTCGCGAAGGCCACCGCCGAGGCCGAGTCGGCCTTCGGCGACGGCACCGTCTTCGTCGAGACGTACGTCGAGGCCGGCCGTCACGTCGAGGTGCAGGTGCTCGGCGACGGCCGCGGCGCCGCGGTCGCCGTCGGCGAGCGCGACTGCTCGCTGCAGCGCCGCCACCAGAAGGTCGTCGAGGAGTCGCCGGCCCCCGGGCTGCGACCCGAGGTCGCGGCCGCCATGCACGAGGCCGCGGTGGCCGCGGCGACCGCGATCGACTACCGCGGCGCCGGCACCGTGGAGTTCCTCTACGACCCGGCCACCGAGCGGTTCTTCTTCCTCGAGATGAACACCCGGCTGCAGGTCGAGCACCCCGTCACCGAGCTGGTGCACGGCCTCGACCTGGTCGAGCAGCAGCTGGCGGTCGCCGAGGGCCACGACCTGCCCACGGTGCCCGCTGCGCAGGGGCACGCGATCGAGGTCCGGCTCTACGCCGAGGACCCCGCCGCCGACTACCAGCCGCAGAGCGGCGTGCTGAGCCGCTTCGAGATCCCCGGCGCGCTGGGCGAGGAGCCGGGGGTGCGCGTCGACGCGGGCTTCACCAGCGGCTCGGTCGTCTCCACCCACTACGACGCCATGCTGGCCAAGGTGGTCGTGCACGCCGCGACCCGCGAGGCCGCCGCCCGGCGGCTGGCCGGAGTCCTCTCGCGGGCCCGGATCCACGGGCTGGTCACCAACCGCGACCTGCTGGTCGCGGCGCTGCGCGAGCCCGACTTCGTCGCCGGCCGGGTCAGCACCGGCTTCCTCGCCGAGCACCCCGACGTGTTCGCCGGGGCCGAGGCCGACCCCGGGGCACCGGTCGCAGCCGCGCTGGCCCTGGCCGAGCGCACCCGCGCCGAGCGCACCGTCCAGCACGGTGCCCCGGTCGCGTGGCGCAACGTGGTCTCCGCGCCGCAGCGCACCGAGCTCGAGGCGCTCGGCGCCGACGAGCCGGTGGTGGTGCAGTGGTGGGGCGGCCGCGACGGCTACTCGGTCGAGGGCTTCCGCGTGGTCTCGGTGAGCGCCACGGCCGTGAGCCTCGAGCGCGACGGCGTGCGCACGACGTACGACGTGACGCTGAGCGGCCCGACCCACCGCGCGGTCGTCGACGTCGACTCCCCGCGCGGGCACCTGCGCCTGGTGCGGGTGCCGCGCTTCACCGACCCGGCCGACGCGGTCGCCAGCGGCAGCCTGCTGGCGCCGATGCCCGGCAGCGTCGTGAAGGTCCTGGTCGCCCAGGGCGACGAGGTCGGCGCCGGTGACCCGGTGCTGGTGCTCGAGGCGATGAAGATGCAGCACACGGTCAGCGCCCCCACCGACGGTGTGGTGGTCACGCTCGACGTACGACCCGGCTCGCAGGTCGCGGCCGGAGAGGTCCTGGCAGTAGTGGAGGAGAAGCAATGAGCACGCACGCGTTCACCGAGACCGAGGAGCGCCAGGAGCTGCGCAAGCAGGTCGCCAAGCTGGCCGCGACCTACGGGCGCGACTACTTCGTCGAGAAGGCCCGCTCCGGCGGCAAGACGACCGACCTGTGGATGGCGATCGCCAAGAACGGCTACCTGGGCATCAACATCCCCGAGGAGTACGGCGGCGGGGGCGGCGGCATCGGCGACATCGCCGCGGTCTGCGAGGAGCTCTCGGCGCAGGGCTGCCCGCTGCTGCTGATGGTGGTCAGCCCCGCGATCTGCGGCACCATCATCGCCCGCTACGGCACCGAGGAGCAGAAGCAGAAGTGGCTGCCCGGGCTGTGCGACGGCACCGGCACGATGGCCTTCGCGATCACCGAGCCCGACGCCGGCACCAACACCCACAACATCACCACCACCGCGCGCCGCGACGGCGACGGCTGGGTGCTCAACGGCCGCAAGATCTGGATCTCCGGCATCGACGAGGCCGACAACGTGCTGGTCGTGGCCCGCACCGAGGACGCGCGCACCGGCAAGCTGAAGCCGTGCCTGTTCGTGGTGCCCACCGACGCCGAGGGCTTCGAGGCCAACGCGATCCCGATGGAGATCGTCAGCCCCGAGAACCAGTTCCAGGTGTTCATGGACGACGTGCGGCTGCCGGCCGACGCGCTCGTGGGAGACGAGGACGGCGGGCTGGTCCAGCTCTTCGCCGGGCTCAACCCCGAGCGGATCATGGCGGCGGCCTTCTCGCTGGGCCTGGCGCGCTACGCGCTGCGCCAGGCGACGGCGTACGCCAAGGAGCGCGAGGTCTTCGGCCAGCCGATCGGCGCCCACCAGGCGATCGCGCACCCGCTGGCGCAGAGCCACATCGAGATCGAGATGGCGCGGCTGATGAACCAGAAGGCCGCCGCCCTGCTCGACGCCGGTGAGGAGATGGCGGCGGGGGAGGCCGCCAACATGGCCAAGTACGCCGCCGCCGAGGCCGCCTGCGACGTCGTGGACCGCGCCGTGCAGACCCACGGCGGCAACGGCGCGAGCCAGGAGTACGGCATGGCGGGGCTGCTGGTGGCCACCCGTGTGGGCCGGATCGCGCCGGTCAGCCGCGAGATGATCCTCAACTTCGTGTCCATGCACTCGCTGGGGCTGCCGAAGTCCTACTAGTCGACCAACTAGCGTGGGGCGGGTGGGAAGAGTCCTGGACGGTGCCGACCGGTTCCAACGACGCTTCCCGCCCGTCTCCGTGCCGCTCGCGGTCTTCTACAAGTACGTCGACGACCAGGGCCCCTACCTGGCCGCGATCATCACCTACTACGGGTTCATCGCGATCTTCCCGCTGCTGCTGCTGGCCACCTCGATCCTCGGCTTCCTGCTGCAGGGCAACCCGGGGCTGCAGGAGGCGGTGCTGAGCTCGGCGCTGCGCCAGTTCCCGATCATCGGCGACGAGCTCGGCCGCCCCGAGGGCCTCAGCGGCTCCACGACGGCGGTCGTCGTCGGTGCCCTCACCGCGACGTACGGCGCCCTCGGGCTGGGCCAGGCGCTGCAGAACGCGCAGAACATCGCCTGGGCGGTGCCGCGGCACAATCGGCCCAACCCCGTGGTGCTGCGGCTCAAGAGCCTGGTGCTGCTGGCCTCCGCCGGCGTCGCCGTGCTGGGCGTCTCGGTGGTCTCGGCGCTCGGCTCGGAGACCGACATGCTCGGCGTGAGCGTCGACGGGTCGCTGCGCTGGGTGGTGCGGCTGGTCACGATGCTGCTCGTCGGCGCGGTGCTCACGGCGCTGTTCCGGCTGGCCGCGGCCCGGCGGCTCAGCGTGGGCCAGGCCGCGCCCGGCGCCTTCGTGGTGGCCGCCTTCTGGCAGGGCCTGCAGTGGCTCGGCACGCTCTACGTCACCGCGGTGCTGAGCGAGACCGACGGCATGAACGGCACGTTCGCGCTGGTGCTGGGCCTGGTCGGGCTGATCTACATCGCGGCGGTGATGGGCGTGATCGGGATGGAGGTCAACGTCGTGCTGGCGCGCCGCCTCTACCCGCGCGCGCTGCTGACGCTCTTCATCGACAAGGTCGACCTGACCCCCGCCGACAAGCGGGCCTACGCCTACTACGTGCGCTCGCAGCGGCACAAGGTCAACGAGGTCATCGACGTGCAGTTCAGCGAGGACGAGCCGGCGCCGCCCGACCCCGAGGAGCTGCGCCGCCAGCCGCCCACGACCGTGCTCGACGTACCGGCGCCCGGTGCGGGATCCGGTGCGGGATCTAGCGCAGACGCGCCACCAGCGCCGCCACCGTCTCGCGACTGAGCCCCAGCCCCTCGACGGCGTACGTCGCGTGGTCGCCGTGCTCGGCGCGCACCCGCTCGTCGGCGGCCGCGAGGTAGCCGGCCTCGGCGACCATGACGCTCTCGTAGACCGGGACCTTCTCGGGGCCCAGGTGCTCGGCGACCATCGCGAGGTACTTCTCGCGGGTGCCGTTGACCTCGTTGGTGCGCAGGTAGTCGGCGAGCACCGCCTCCTCGGGGACCCCCGCCAGGCGCAGCAGCAGCGCGGAGGCCCAGCCGGTGCGGTCCTTGCCGGCGGTGCAGTGGAAGACCTGGGGCGCCGCGCCCGCCGCCAGGCGGGTCAGCAGCTCGGCGAAGCTCACCCGCGCCAGCTCGTCGTCGACGAAGCCGCGGTAGACCGCGCGCATCGCCTCGTCGGCCTCCTCGCGGCTCGACAGCGCCACCACCTGGTCCATCGGGATGCCCGGCACCGGCAGGTGGTGCCAGCTGGCGCCGGCCACCTCGATGTCGGGGTGGGCGTCGACCTCGTGCTGCTCGCGCAGGTCGAAGATCTCCCCGAGCCCCAGGGCGCCCAGCCGGTGCACGTCGGCGTCGCTGAGCTGCAGCTCGTTGGAGCGGTAGAGCACGCCCGGACGCAGCGGCGCGCCGTCCGCGGTGCGGTGACCGGGCCCCGCCAGGTCGCGGAAGTTGTCGGCGGAGGCCAGCCGCACCAGCTCGTGGCCAAGGTCGCCGGTCTCGCCGGGGGACATCTCGCTCACGCCCGGAATCCTGCCAGGTGGCGCCCCACCCGGGGGGCGGGTGCCGCAGGATGGGGCGATGGCCTGCTCGCGCATCCTCGTCGTCGGCTCGCCCGGCACGGGGAAGTCCCGGATCGCGGTCGAGCTGGGCGCCCGGCTCGGCCTCCCGGTCGTGCACCTCGACCGGCTGTTCCACGACCCGGCGCACGGCTACGCCGACGACCGGCCGCGCTGGCGCCGGCACGTGGTGGAGGAGCTGGTGACGCAGCCGCGCTGGGTGATGGACGGCCACTACGCCTCCACGTTGGCGCAGCGCATCGCCGCGGCCGACCTGGTGGTGCACCTCGACCACCCCACGCGCACGGCGCTGCGCGGCGTCGTGGCCCGCCGCTGGGGTCGGGGCCAGAATCGGCCGGACGTCCCCGAGGGGTGGCGGGAGCGGGTGTCGTGGGAGCTGCTGGTCTCGGTGCTGAGGTTCCGGTCGACCGAGCGGGCGAGGATCGCCGAGCTGGTGGCCGCGGCGCCGCACCCGCCGGTCGTCGTACGCCTGGGGTCGCGGGCCGAGGTGAGGCGCTGGCTGCAGGGCGTCGACGGGCGGCCGGCCGCGGACGTTGGTTGAGCAGCGAGGGCAGAAGGCTCGAGCGTCGCCGGAACCGGGTGACTCCATGGCGTACGGCGAGTGGTTGCGGTGGGCGCGGTGCTTGCGGGGTCTCGGCGTCGCTCGTCGCTGGCGCTCCTCCCTGCTCGACCAACGGTGACGTTGGTCGTCTCACTAGGCTCGAGCCATGACTGAGCAGACGATGGCGGGCCGCACGGTCCTGGTGACCGGCGCGAGCGACGGGATCGGCGCGGAGGCGGCGCGGGTGCTGGCCGCCGAGGGGGCCACGGTGCACGTGACCGGGCGCAGCGCCGACAAGCTGCGGCCGGTGGCCGAGGCGGTCGGCACCGAGCCGCTGGTCGCCGACTTCTCCCGCCTCGACGACGTACGCCGCCTGGCCGAGCAGGTCGGCGAGCGGGTCGGCAGCCTCGACCTGCTGCTCAACAACGCCGGCGGCACCTTCTCGCCCGCGCGGCGCACCCACGACGGCCATGAGCCCAACTTCCAGGTCAACCACCTGGCGCCCTTCCTGCTCACCCAGCTGCTGCGGCCCCGCCTCGCCGCGGCCGGCGGCTCGCTGGTCGTCAACACCTCGAGCATCGCCAACCTGATGGGCCGGGTCGTGCTCGACGACCTCGACTACGAGCGCCGCCGCGCGATCGAGTTCCCGGCGTACGGCACGGGCAAGCTGATGAACATCCTCTTCACCCGGGGCATCACCCAGCGCTGGGCCGACGACGCGATCCGCTCCGTGGCGGTGCACCCGGGTCCGGTCGGCAGCTCGTTCGGCCGCGACTCGTGGCTGGTCGGCCTGCTCTACCGCTCGCCGCTCAAGCGGTTCGCGACCATCACCGTCGCGGACGGTGCCGCGCCCCTGGTCGCGCTGGCCCACCGGGGCCCCGACCCCGAGATCGACGGTCGCTACTTCAGCCGCTTCACCATCGACGGCCGCGAGAGCCGCCAGGCCCGCGACCAGAGCCTCATCGACGGGCTGTGGGAGCGCTCGGCCCAGCTCACCGGCCTCGCCTGAGGCGCTACCTCAGGGGCACGAACCGGTAGCGGCCGTGCCGGGTCAGGTGGTCGCGGCCGTCCCGACGCTCGACGAGCACCATCTCGCCCGCGACCGGCACCACCATCCGGCCCGGGTCGGCGAGCTGGTCGAGCAGCGGTTGCGGCAGCTCCCGGGCCTCGGCCGAGACCAGGATCGCGTCGTACGGCGCCTCCGCGGGCCGGCCGAGCCCGTCGGGGTCGGCCTGCTCGACCCGCACCCGCGGCACCTGCCGCGCCGCGAGGTTGGTCCGGGCCATGGCGACCAGGGCGGGCTCGAGCTCGACACCGAGCACGGTCCCCGACGGGCCGACCAGCCACGACAGCAGCGCGGTGGTCCAGCCCGACCCGCAGCCCACGTCGAGCACCCGGTCGCCCGGGCGCGGGTCGAGCAGGCGCAGCATGTCGGCGACCGTGCGGGGCTGGCTGTTGGTCTGGCCGTGGCCGATCTGCACCGGGGCGTCGTCCCCGGCGCGGTCGCGCTGTCCCGGCGGCAGGTAGTCGCCGCGGGCCACGACCCGCATCGCCTCTGCCACCTGGTCGGACGTCGACGGCATGCTGCCATTCTCCCCAGCAGCGCAAGTCCGGGCCGGGTCAGCGCGAGATATGGGCCGGGTCAGCGCGGGGGGCGGGGGAAGAACATCGGCACGCGGGCGGCGTACTCGTCCCAGCCCTCGCGCTGGCTCATCTTCTTCTCCAGCAGCTTGGCGCCGGTGACGTTGCGCAGGAAGAGGGTCATCGCGACCGGGCACAGCACGGTGGCCAGGGCGGCGACCCAGCCGGTCGAGGCGGCGGCGGCGAGCCACAGGCCCCACCACACGCAGGCGTCGCCGAAGTAGTTGGGGTGGCGGGTCCAGCCCCACAGGCCCTGGTCCATCACCGGCGGGCGCTCGTCGCGCGGGCGCGACATGTAGTCGTTCAGCTGGCGGTCACCCACCGCCTCGAAGACCAGCCCGACGCCCCAGACCACGACGCCGAGCACCAGCACCCACGCGTGCTCGAGCGCCAGCACGGCGCCGACCGCGACCGGCACCGAGACGAACCACTGGGCCACCCCCTGCACCAGGAAGACCCGGCGCACAGCGGTGCCGATCCCGACCTCCTGCAGCGAGCCGCCGAGCATCTCCTGGTAGCGGGGGTCCTCCTCGCCGCCGTGGGCGCCGAGCGCGCGGCTGCGCACGTGCCAGGCGAGCCGGCCGCCCCACGCCGCGACCATCGCCAGCACCAGCCAGCGGTGCCCGTCGGCCCCGTCGGCGCCCAGGCCGACCAGCGCGGTCACCAGGGCGACCACCACGAAGCCGAGGCCCCACGCGACGTCGACGACCGCGACCACCCCGAGCTGGCGGGCCCGCAGCGCCGTCGCGGTCATCACCACCACGACGCAGGCCAGCCCGGCCAGCAGCGAGACGGTCAGGGCAGTCGCGGTGTCCATGTCACCAGTCTCGTACAGACGGCAGGGTGTGCGTGCCGCCCGGGCGCACCATCAGCACCTGGTCGACGCCCATCCGGCCGTCGCGGAAGGCCATCGCGCCGCCGACGAGGTAGAGCCGCCACACGCGCACGACCTCCTCGCCCACGAGCTTGGTGAGCACCTCGACGTTGGACTCGAAGCGCTCGAGCCACCCCGCCACCGTGAGCACGTAGTGCTCGCGCAGCGCGTGCACGTCGCGCACCTCGAGGCCACCGGCCTCGAGGAGGCCGACGGTCTCGCCGACGGGGCGCATGTGCATGTCGGGGGCGATGAAGCTCTCGATGAAAGGCCCGCCGCCGGGCCACCTGCCCGCGCGCGACATCTGCTGCACCAGCACCCGCCCACCGGGGCGGACCGCGTCGTGCAGCACCTTCGCGTACGTCGGGTAGTTGCCCTGGCCGACGTGCTCGCCCATCTCCAGGGAGCCGACCGCGTCGTACTCCTGGCCCGGGGCCGGCACCGCGTCGCGGTAGTCCTGCAGCCGGATCTCGACCCGGTCGCCCAGGCCGCGCTCGGCGATCCGGGCGTCGATGAACTTCTTCTGCTCCGCGGCGATGGTCACGCCGGTGACCTGGGCGCCGAAGTGCTCGGCGGCGTGCAGCGACAGCGAGCCCCACCCGCAGCCCACGTCGAGGAAGCGCATGCCGGGCTCGAGGCCGAGCTTGGTGCACACCAGGTCGAGCTTGGCGCGCTGCGCGTCCTCGAGGGACTGCTCGGGGGAGGAGTGGTAGCCGCACGAGTAGGCCATCTGCGGCTCGAGGATCAACGAGTAGAACTCGTTGGACAGGTCGTAGTGGAACGAGATCGCCGAGCGGTCGCGCACCTTGGAGTGCAGCCGGCCGCGGACCCGCGCCTGCGAGGCCGGGTTGGCGGGCGGGCGGCCCAGGACGCCCAGGCCGGCGGCGGTGCGCACGGCCTCGACCAGGGCGCGCGGGGAGGGTCGCACGCCGGAGAGGCCGCGCTCGCGGGCGACCGCGAAGGAGTGGGTCAGCGCCGAGTCGAGGTCCCAGCCGTCGACCTCGGGCACGTCGAGCTCACCGGTGACGTAGGCCTGGGCGGCCCCGAGCTCGCCCGGGTGCCACAGCAGGCGGCGTACGGCGTCGGGGCTGCGCAGCTCGACGGTCGGCACCGAGCCGTCGGCCGGGCCGGTCGCGGAGCCGTCCCACGCCACCAGGCGCACCGGGAGCGGCCCGCGCAGGAACGGCTCGAGCGCGAGGGCCAGCCGCTGCGCGACCCCGTTCACGAGTCCTCCGGACGCGACAGGACCAGCTGGTTGACGTCGATGTAGCCCGACGCGAAGCCGGCACGGGAGTACTCGAGGTAGAAGTGCCACATCCGCACGAACACCTCGTCGAAGCCGAGGGCGGCGACCTCGTCGGGCGAGCCGAGGAAGGCGTCGTCCCACAGCCGCAGCGTGGCGGCGTAGTGCTGGCCGAAGGCCTGGCGCTCGACCAGGCGCAGCGAGGTCTGCTCGTGGGTGATCTGCTCGATCACCGACACCGAGGGCAGCAGCCCGCCGGGGAAGATGTACTTGTGGATCCAGGTGTAGGTGTTGCGGGTGGCCAGCATCCGGTCGTGCGGCATCGTGATCGCCTGGATCGCCACCACCCCGCCCGGCGCCAGCACCTTGTCGATGGTGCGGAAGTACTCGCCCCAGTAGTCGTGGCCCACCGCCTCGATCATCTCCACCGAGACCACGGCGTCGTACTCGCCGGTGACGTCGCGGTAGTCGCAGATCTCCACGTCGACCAGGTGGCCCAGGCCGGCGGCCTCGATGCGGGCCTGGGCCAGGTGCTGCTGCTCGACCGAGAGCGTGATGGTGCGCACCGAGGCGCCGCGGCGCGCCGCGCGGATCGCGAGCTCGCCCCAGCCGGAGCCGATCTCGAGCACCCGTGATCCCGCGCCGACCTTGGCGCGGTCGAGCAGCCGCTCGATCTTGTTGGCCTGCCCGGCCTCGAGGTCCTCGGCCCGCGCGGCGGCGGGGCTGGTCTCGAAGAGCGCCGAGGAGTAGCTCATCGTCGGGTCGAGGAACAGCTCGAACAGGTCGTTGGACAGGTCGTAGTGGTGCGCGATGTTGCGCTGGCTGTTCGACCTGCTCGAGCGCATCCAGCTCGGTGGCCGCTTGACGACCAGGGCCCGGGCCTTCTGCAGGTTCTGCGGCACCAGGTGCTGGATCTCGGCGGCCAGCACCGTCAGGAAGCCACCCAGGTCGGGTGCGTCCCAGGCGCCGGTGAGGTAGGCCTCGCCGAAGCCGATGAGCTGGTGGCGGCCCACGCGCGCCCACAGCTCGTCGGGGCGGTGCACGGTCATCTCGGGGCCGCCGCGGCCGATGGTGCGCCGGCCCTCGGGGAGGTCGAGGTGCACGGTCACGTCGAGGCGGCTCACCGCGGCGACGAAGAGCCGCTGGGCGATGGCCGCGGAGACGCGGGCGCGGGGTCCGGAGGGGACGACGTCGAGGCCGGGCCAGCGCTCCGCCTGCGGCGGGCTGGTGGGTCGGGACGGGGTCATGGTCATCGCGAGACGCCTTCCTGGTGGTGCGCGGGTCGCTGTCGGATCGGGAGTCGGCGCAGCCACAGCCACACCCCGTGCAGCCGGATCAGCGCGGATCCTCGCAGGGCGGCGGGTGCGGCGCGCAGGGCGCTGCTGGTGCTCCGCTTCCCCGTCAGCGACGCGCTGAACCGTGCGTCGCCGTCGGAGTGCAGGGTCACGGCGATGTCGAGGCTCTCGCCGGGCACCGGCACCGCCAGCTCGTAGTGGCCGTCGGTGCCGTGGAACGGCGAGACGTACATGGCCTTGCCGGTGCGGGCGCGGCCCTGCTCGTCGGGCTGGACGAGGTAGGCGTGCCGGTCGCCGTAGGTGTTGTGCACCTCGACGACGCAGGCCTCGACGCCGCCGTCGGGCGCGAGCGCCCAGAAGACGGTGATCGGGTTGAAGCAGTAGCCGAACGCCCGCGGCTGCGCGGCCATCAGCACGCGGGTGTCGCGGCGCAGCGTGACGCCCTGCAGGTCGAGGAAGTGCTCGACGTTCTCGCGGATGCTGCGGTCGGGGGAGCCCAGGTGGTCGCGGGCCTCGAAGGAGCCGCGCAGCCACGACGTGGACTTGTGGTCGGGCAGGTCGTCGAGGTCGACGAGCCAGGTGTGCGAGTGGTGCGTGAACGCGCGCCTGAACGGCGTGCGGCGCTGGTGGCGGATGGTGGTCTCGTAGATGACGCCGGCCTCGACGTCGGCCGCGGTCGCCTGCTCGGGCCAGGTCAGGCCCAGCCGCTCGACGGCCCGCAGCCCCGAGCGGGCGCCGTCCTCGTGGAAGCCCCACCCGTGGTAGGCGCCGGCCAGCGCGACCCGGTCGGTGTCGAGCTCGCCGAGGCGGGCCTGGGCGGCGACCGAGGCGGGGGTGTAGAGCGGGTGCTCGTACTCCATCCGGTCGATCACCGTGGCCGGGTCGACGAGGTGCTCGCCGCCGAGGGTGACCAGGTAGTGGGTGTCGGTGTCGAGGCGCTGCAGACGGGTCAGGTCGTAGGTGACAACGACGCCCTCGACACCGTCGGGGCGCTCCTGCGCGTCGGAGGGACGCAGGAAGTTCCACGACGCCCAGGTGCCGCGCAGCCGCGGCAGCACCGAGGTGTCGGTGTGCAGGAGCGCGGTGTTGGGCGAGTAGGGCAGCGCGCCGAGCAGCTCGCGGTGCAGCGGCGTCGGCTCGGCCAGCATCGCCAGGGTCTGCGAGGGGTGCGTGGCCAGCACCACGGCGTCGTACGACGCGGTGGCACCGTTGCCGTCGGTGACCTCGACGCCACCGGGCGTCTCGAGGACCGAGGTGACCTTGGTGCCGAGCCGCACGTCCTGGAGCACCGCCCCGACCCGCTGCACGTAGGTGTGCGAGCCGCCGGTGACGGTGCGCCAGGTCGGCGAGCCGAAGATGCTCAGCATCCCGTGGTGCTGCAGGAAGCTGAAGAGGTAGCGCGCGGGGTACTCGAGCGAGACCTCCGGGTCGCACGACCAGACCGCGGCGACCATCGGCTCCATGAAGTGGCGCACGAAGAAGTCGCTGAAGCCGCCGTCGGCGAGGAACTCGCGCAGCGTCCGCTCGTCGCTGCGCCCCCGCTCGTCGGTGGCCGCGAGCAGGGCGCGGGCCCGGCGGTGGAAGCGGGGGATCTCGGTGAGCATCCGCAGGTACGCCGGGCGCGCCAGGTGGCCCCGCGAGGGGACCACCCCGCGGCGCCCCAGGGCACCGGCCCACTCGAGGTCGGAGTCGTCGTCGCGGATCGACATCGACATCTCGGACTGCTGGGTGGGCACGCCGAGCTCGGCGAAGAGACGCAGCAGCGTGGGGTAGGTGCGGCGGTTGTGCACGATGAAGCCGGTGTCGATGCCCAGCTCGTGCTGGCTGCCGTCGGGACGGGTCTCGGGCACCCGGTGGGTGTCGGCGTGCCCGCCGAGACGGTCGTCGGCCTCGTAGAGCGTGACGTGGGCGGTGCGCGAGGCGACGTACGCCGCGGTCAGCCCGGCCACGCCGGAGCCGACCACCGCGACCCGTCGGGGCGCAGCCGGGGTGGGACCGACCACGTCAGGCCTTCGCGAAGTCGATGACGATGGCCGACTCGAAGTTCGGGGTGGTGGACCCGCCCTCGGGCTCCACGGTGATGCCGACCGCCTCGGCGGTGGCGGCGTCGCCGGAGAGCAGCACGACGTTGTCGGGACCCTTGGGCATGAACCCGGCGGCCTTCATCCGGCCGTCGCGCTGGAGCCACAGCTCGTAGACCAGGCCCTCGCCGGGGTCGGCCATGTCCTCGGTGACGATGACGGCCTGGCCCAGCGAGACCGATCGGGTCACGGTGGCCTTGGCGCCGTCGTCGAAGGTGCGGGTGACGGTCTCGGCGTCCTCGGCCTGGAGGACCTGGGTGACCGCCTTGGGGGTCGCCACGACCTCGCCGGCCTCCTGCACCGAGGAGTCCTCCCACGGCTGGGTGACGGCGACGACGCCGCCGACGCCGAGCAGCGCTACCACTGCAGCTGCGGCGGCGACCAGAACCGGAAATCGACGGGTCCGGCGGACCTCCTGCACCAGCGGGGGCAGGGGACGCACGGTGGCGACGTCGGCGAGCAGCCGCTCGCGCAGCGCCGCCGGCGGGGCGACCGGGGCGACCTCGGACAGGACGCCGGAGGCCTCGCGCAGCGAGTCGACCTCGTGGCGGCACTCGGCGCACTCGGCGAGGTGCCGCTCGAAGTGCATCCGCTCGATGTCGTCGAGGGCGTCGACGGCGTAGGCGCCGGAGAGCGCGTGGACGTCGTTCACTGGCCTACTCCCATCGTGTCTCGCAAGCGGATCAGTCCGTCGCGTATTCGTGTCTTGGCTGTGCCGACCGGAAGGTCGAGCATGCTGGCCACCTCGGTGTGCGTGTAGCCGCCGAAGTAGGCCAGCTCGAGGGCCTCGCGCTGCACCGGGGTGAGCGTCGTGAGGGCCTCGCGGACCCGGCGGGCCTCCATCGAGGCGTGGGCCGCCTCGGCGGTCGAGTCGTGCTCGACCGGCTGGTTGTGCTGGTGGTACGTGGTGTCGCGCCGCGTGGACGCCTCGGCCGAGCGGACCCGGTCGACGGCCTTGCGGTGCACGATCGTGAGCAGCCACGACAGCGGGCTCCCGCGGTCGGGGTCGAACCTGGCGGACTGGCGCCAGACGTCGAGCATGGCCTCCTGGAGGACCTCCTCGCTCTGGGCCGGGTCGCGCACGACCCGGAGCACCAGGCCGAAGGCCCGGGAGGCGACCGCGTCGTAGAGCTGCGCGAACGCCTGCTGGTCCCCCCTGGCGGAGGAGCGCAGCAGATCTGCGAGGTCGGGGGGCGCGGCCCCGCCGGCCGGGGACCCCTGGGGATCCCCGGCGACGGTCAGCCTTGGCTCAGTCACGTGCTGATCTTCTCGCGTTGATGCTCAGTCGCGAAAGATCAGGGCATCAGCACGGCGTCGACGACGTACACGGTGGCGTTGGCGGTGGGGATGTTGCCGCACAGCACGTTGGCCGGGGTGTCGCCGTTCTGGACGGTCATGCCGTCGGTGTCGCCCTCGATGGTGAGGGTGTCGCCGTTGAGCGTGTCCTGCTCGCCCACGACGGCCTCGGGGTCGAGCTGCTCGCCGATGACGTGGTGGGTGAGGATCGCGGTGAGGGTCTCCTTGTCGGCGAGGACCGCGTTGAGGTCCTTCTCCGGGATGGCCGCGAACGCGTCGTCGGTGGGAGCGAAGACCGTCAGGGCCTCGGCACCGTTGAGGGTGTCGACGAGCTCGGCCTCGCCCACCGCGGTCACCAGGGTGCCGAGCAGCGGGTTGTTGCTGGCGGCGGTGGCGACCGGGTCCTGGACCATGCCGTCGAAGGAGCCGGCACCGTCCTGCGGCACGGCCGAGCAGGCGTCACCGAAGGTCTGGTCGCCGGCGGAGGCCTCGGCGGTCTCCTCCTCGGTGGGCTCGTCGGTGGTCTCGGAGCTGGTGTCCTCGGACGCGGTGCTGGTCTCGTCGGCGTCGTCGCCACAGGCGGCGAGGCCGAGGGAGAGGGTGAGGGCCGTGGCGGCCAGGGCGCCGGTGCGCTTGAAGGTGGTGTTCTTCATGGGGAATCGTGCCTTTCGTTGGCTGAACTTGGTGGCTGAACACTGGTTGTTCGGTGCTGCCCCGGGCCCGGATTGGCCGGATGGGGGCAGATCGTGCGGATCTGCTGTGAGCCGGGTCACGCACGCGTCACGTGACGGTGACGCGCAGCTCCTGGATGCCGCTCGCGCCCTCCGGGAAGGGCATGGCACGAGCGGGGGTCTGGGTGGTGCCGTCGCCGCTGATGGCGCGCGCGGCGACGGTGTGGCCGCCCTCGCTGGCGTCCCAGCGGTAGAACCACTGGCGCCAGTAGTCGTTGTTGACCGATGGACCCATCTCGGCGTCCTGCCAGGCGCCGCCGTCGATGCGTACCTGCACCTTGTCGACGCCGCCCTTCTGCTGGGCCCAGGCCACGCCGCCGATGACGTTCTCGCCCACCGGCAGCTCCTCGAGCGCGTTGGGGGTGTCGATGCGGGTCGAGACCTTGATCGGGGCGTCGGTGGCCCAGTCGCGGTCGGTCCAGTACGCCGACTTCTCGGCGTAGGTCGTCAGGGTGATGCGGGTGATCCACTTGGTGGCGCTGATGAAGCCGTAGAGGCCCGGCACGATCATCCGGGCGGGGAACCCGTGGGCGCGCGGCAGCGCCTCGCCGTTCATCCCGATCGCGATCATGGCGTCGCGCCCGTCGGTGGCCAGGTCGAGCGGGGTGCTGATGGTCATCCCGTCGAAGTCGGTGGAGTAGATCTGGTCGGCGGTGTCGCCGACGCCGGCCATGTCGAGCAGGTCGGTCAGGCGCACCCCGAGCCAGCGTGCACCGCCGACGAACTCGCCGCCGACGCTGTTGGAGACGCAGGTCATGGTGATGTCGCGCTCGATCAGGTCCATCTCGAGCAGGTCGTCGAAGGTCAGCGTGATCTCGCGCTCGACGTCGCCGTCGATGGTCAGCGTCCAGCTGTCCTGGTCGACCACGGGGGTGTCGAGGCGGGTGTCGACGCGGTAGAAGTCGGCGTTGTCGATGCGCAGCGGGGTGATGCCCTCGACCTGGCCCTCGAGGCCCTGGGGGAAGGGGTCGGCCGGCGAGGCCGGGTCGGGCAGGGCGATGTCGACGTTGCCGCTGCGCAGGCCGGTGATGAAGCGACCCGCTCCGCCCAGCACGGCGGCCGCGGCGGCGAGGGCGCCCGCGGCGACCAGGACGCCCCGGCGGCTCGCGCCGGTGCCCGCCTCGCGGGGCTGGCCGGGCTGGCCGGGCTCGGCCGCGCTGGTGGCGGACGCCTTGGCGTGCAGCCACCACAGCGACGCGACGCCGGTGACGGCGGCGACCAGGCTGGGCAGCAGCTCGGTGACGCTGCCCTGCACGACGGCGGCGGCCGCGGCCAGGGCGACCAGGGCGACCAGCAGGCCGGCGCCCAGCGCCAGGCGCCGGCGGGCCAGCACGCCCGCCACCCCGGCCAGGACGAGCACGACCAGCACGACGGAGCCGACCAGGATGATCTTGTCGGCGGTGCCGAACTGGCGGATCGCCCACTCCTTCATCGGGGTGGGGGTCAGGTCGATGACCTGCGAGCCGACGGCCAGCACCGGCGACGACGAGGGGGTGGTCACGGCGGCGACGAGGTGGGCCGCGGCCATGCCCAGCAGGGTGGAGACGACGCCCAGGCCGGCCCACAGGGCGGTGCCGGCGATCCGCTCTGATCGCGGCGGTCGGGGCGAGGCGCCGGGGTCGGGGGTGCGGTCGGACGTGGAGGTGGCCATGGAGGTGGTTCGGAGCGGGCCCCCGCGCCGGATGCCTGCGCGGGCGCGGCAGGATGTGGCGCATGTCGCACGAGAACACCCCTGACGAGCCCCTGGTCCGCTACGAGGTGGCCGATGGCGTCGCCACCGTCACCCTCGACTCCCCGCACAACCGCAACGCGCTCTCGAGGCGCCTGGTCACCGAGCTGCTGGCGGCGCTCGAGCGCGCCGCCGCCGACGAGGCGGCCCGGGTCGTGGTGATCGCTGCCACCGGCAAGGTCTTCTGCTCGGGCGCCGACCTCTCGGAGGCCGCGGGCGGCTCGATGGAGGAGGGCGCGCTCACGATCGTCGCGATCCAGCGCGCCGTGGCCGCGCACCCGAAGCCGGTCGTGACCCGCCTGCAGGGCCCGGTGCGCGCCGGCGGCATCGGCCTGGTCGCGGCCAGCGACGTCGTGGTCAGCGCCGAGGGCGCGACCTTCGCCCTGACCGAGGTCAAGCTCGGGCTGGCCCCCGCCGCGATCTCGCTGACCGTGCTGCCCCGGATGACCAGCCGGGCCGCCTCGCTGGCCGCGCTGGGCGGTGAGGTCTTCGACGCCGCGGCGGCGCTCGAGCACGGCCTGGTGACCCGGGTGGTGCCCGCCGAGGGTCTCGACGCGGCCGTCGAGGAGGTCTGCGCCTCGTTGGCGAGCGGCTCGCCGCAGGGCCTGCGCGAGACCAAGGCGCTGCTCAACCGCGACCTGCTGGCCCGCATCGACGAGCGCGGTCCCGAGCTGGCCGCCCTCTCGGCGCGCCTCTTCGGCTCCGAGGAGGCCAAGGCGGCGATGACCGCCTTCCTGGCCCGCGGCCGGGGCTGAGCCTAGGAGCGGGCGATCCGGTCGAGCTCGGTGCGCAGCTTCTGGTTCAGCGCCCGGGCCAGGCGGTGCACGAACGTGACCGTGAGGTGGCCGCGGAAGTAGTAGACGACCTGGTCGTCGACGACCGTCGGGCAGCGCTCCTCGCGGCACAGCCAGGGCAGCGGGTTTACGAAGCCCAGGCCCAGCTCGTCGCTGAGCTCCTCCTGCGCCTCGAGGATCCGCGTCACCTCGGGATCCAGGCTCATCTCGCAGTCGGCGGGGGTGGCGCCCTCGGTGTCGAGGCAGGCCACGAGGTCCTCCTCCCGGTCCAGCCACGGCGTCTCGCCGAGCACCACGACGTCGGCGCCGCTGGCCTGCAGCCGCTCGGCGCTGCGCCGCATCCCGGCCACCCACTGCTCGCCGAAGTCGTCCTGGGCCATCGTCGACATCACGACCACGTCGGGCGCGAGGTCGTCGACCTCGTCGAAGGCCCACTCGCGCCACTGGGTGCAGTCCTCGCGGGACAGCGAGGGCGAGTCGGCCAGCGTGCAGCCGGTCTTGACCAGGTGGTGGACCCGCCAGCCCCGGGCCTGGCCGATCTGGTCGAAGGCCGGCAGGAACATCCCGGCGTGCGAGTCGCCGATGACCACGACGTCGTCGAGGTCCTGGCCGTCGTGCGCGCCGACCGTGCACACGTCGTGGGAGGTCTGGTCGGAGCTGCGGGCGTAGCAGCGGTTGTCGACCGTGCGGTGGAAGGTGTCGCCCCGCAGCTCGGACAGCGGCGGCTCCAGCTCGTCCGCCACGGGCTCGTCGGCCCGCTCGACCGCCTCGCGCAGGTCGCGGCGCGGCTGGCGGGTCGCGGTGGGGAAGTCCTTGCCCGAGGCCCGCTCGGCGCGCTCCACGCGGGCGAAGTACTCCGACTCCTGGTCGAGGTCGGGCCCGTTGACGCCGACGACCACCACCGAGGTGACCAGCACGGCCACCGAGGCGGGCCACCAGGCCAGGGCGACCAGCCGCGCCGGCCGCAGCCGGCCGGTGTGGAAGGGCACCTCGACCAGGGTGTGGGTCAGCATCGTGGCGAGCACCGCGAGCCCGATCGCGCCGACGAGCTCGAGGAGGGTCGGCTCGCGGCCCAGCCGGGCCTCGGCCAGCACCAGCACCGGCCAGTGCCACAGGTAGAGCGAGTAGGAGCGGTCCCCGAGCCACTGCAGCGGGGCCACCCCCAGCAGCCGGCCCGCCGCGAACCTGCCGGGACCCGCCTCGGAACCCGGCGTGCCCGCGGCCACCAGCAGGCAGGTGGCCCCGACCGGGAGCAGGGCGACCACGCCGGGGAAGGCGCTCGTGTCGTCGATGACCCACAGCGACAGGCCCAGCCCGGCGAGGCCGACCCAGCCGGCTGCGGTGCGCAGCCCGGCGGGCAGGGCCGCCAGGCGCGGCACCAGCAGCGCGAGACCGGCCCCGGCGGCCAGCTCCCAGACCCGGGTGGTGGTGGTGAAGTAGGCGGCCTCGGGCGTGCTCGCGGTCAGGCTCACCGACCACGCGAGCGAGATCGCGACGACCGCCGTGACCAGCAGCCCCAGCGCGGGCGAGCGGCGTACGCCGCGACCGCGCAGCCGGGTCGCCAGCAGGGCGGCGCCGAGCACCAGCAGCGGCCAGCCCAGGTAGAACTGCTCCTCGACGGCCAGCGACCAGTAGTGCTGGAAGGGCGACTGGTCGGCGCCCTGCGCGAAGTAGTCGGCGCCCTGGGCGGCCAGGTCCCAGTTGATCGCGAAGAGTGCCACGAGGACCACGTCGCGGGTGACCTCGGCGGTGCGCACGTCGCCGAGCACCAGCACCGAGCCGAGCAGCGTGGCCAGCGCCACCAGGGTGGCGGCGGGCAGGATGCGCCGCGCCCGGCGGGCGTAGAAGTCGCGCAGCGAGATCGTGCCGCTGCGCTCCAGCTCGGCCAGCAGCAGCCCGGTGATCAGGAAGCCCGAGAGCACGAAGAAGACGTCGACGCCCAGGAAGCCGCCGGGCAGCCATCCGGCGTGGTCGAGGACGACCAGGCCCACCGCCACCGCGCGCAGGCCCTGGATGTCGCGGCGGTGCGGCCGCGACCGCGTCGCGCCGGGCACTACCGCCCCGGCTCCGGCAGCGGGCCGAAGTCCTGGTGGCACTCCTCCGCCCCGCGGCAGCCCGAGAGGATCTCGGTGCGGCGCGCCAGCTCGGCCTCGACCGCGGCGTAGCGCTCGCGCCCGGCGACCGACTGCACCTGGCCCGGGTCACGGTCGCGGTCGTACAGCTCGACGAAGCCGTCGTGGAAGCGGGCGTAGGTGTAGCGGTCGGTGCGCAGCCCGCGGTAGAGCCAGCCGGTCTTGCCCGTCTCCGGCTTGTAGGGGCCGCCCTGCAGCAGCACGCCTCCGGGATAGAGCTCCTCGCTCTGGAGGCCCTGCCACAGGTCGAGCAGCGAGGTGCCGTCGGTCAGCAGGCTCGGCGTCGCGCCGGCGATGTCGAGGAAGGTCGGCACCAGGTCGACGATGGTCGCGGTGGCATCGGTGCGGGTGCCGGGCTCGATGCCGGGCCCGCGCACCAGCATCGGGGTCCGCACGCTCTCCTCGTAGGGCAGGATCTTGCCGAACCAGCGGTGCTCGCCGAGCTGGAAGCCGTTGTCGGTGATGAAGACCAGGTAGGTGTTGTCGAGCTCGCCCTGGGCGCGCAGCTCCTCGACGAGCGGGCCGATGGTGTCGTCGAGGCTGGCCAGCGCGCTGGCGCGCCCGCGGGCCGAGCGCACGACCGTCTGCTCCGACATCTTCGGCTGGCGGCGCACCAGGGCCTGCTTGTCGGAGAGGTCGTCCTCGTTGAAGGCGGGCGAGCGGGTCACCGAGCGGGCCAGCTCGTCGGCGGCGTCCTGGTGCGGGGTCTTGCCGGTGCGCTCCTGCTCGGCGAGGTAGGTGGGCGAGGAGCGCGGCGGCTCGAGCCCGCAGGTGTCCTGCTCGCAGGTGCTGCGGCGGCGCGAGGGGTGCGGGGCGAAGTGGCTGACCCACATGAAGAACGGCTCGTCGCCCTGGCTGAGCTCGTCCACGTACTCGACGGCCTTGTCACCGACGTAGTCGGTGTAGTAGCCCTCGACGCCGACCACCTCGTCGCCGTCGAACTGCTTGAAGTCGTAGTAGTCGGCGTAGCCGTGGCTGGTGGCGTTGAAGATGTCCCAGCCGGGGTCGCGGCCGTCCTGGTGGGAGTAGCCGTTGAGCATCTTGCCCAGGAAGGCCGTGCGGTAGCCGGCCTCCTGCAACCAGACGCCGACGTGCTGGCTCTCGTCGAAGGCGTCGTAGCCGCCCTGCGGCGGGAAGTTGCCGCGCACCCCGTTGTTCTGGGCCAGCTGGCCGGTCATCAGCTCGGCGCGCGCGGGGCAGCACAGCGGGTGCGGGGTCAGCGCGTTGTCGAAGGTGACACCCTCGTCGCCGATCAGCCGCTCGACCTCGGGCAGGAACTGCATCTCGTCGAGGCGCTGGTCGTCGCTCGAGACCAGGACGATGTTGGGGCGCTCCCGGCCCAGGAAGCCGGGCGCCTGCTGCGCGCCGGTGCTCCCCGGCGGCGGCGGGTCGGTGCGGATGTCGGCGACGGCCGCGACCGTGAGCAGCACGACGAACGCCGTCAGTGCGGCCAGCAGGGGCCGCGGCAGGCGCGGCGGGATGAGCGAAGGCACGCCAGACCTCGGGATCGGGGGCGGGTGTCCCCCCAACCTACCGACGTCCCCGGGGAGCGGGCGAACTGACGATATCGCGGCCCGCAGGCAACCATCCGTCATCCTCGGGTGGTCCACCAGGACATGACCACCACCACCGGGACGCGCTCGGGCCCGTCCCGCCCAGGAGGATCCGTGGCACCACGGCCGGGCGACGCGCACGTCGCCTTCGACGAGTTCGTGCTGGCCCGCTCCTCCGGACTGCTGCGCACGGCGTACCTGCTCACCCACGACCACGCCCTGGCCGAGGACCTGCTGCAGACCGCGCTGGCCAAGGCCTGGTTCGCCTGGGACCGCATCGACCAGCACGAGGCCTACGTGCGCCGGATCCTGGTCACCACCTACGCGACGTGGTGGCGCCGGCGCTGGAACGGCGAGCACCCCACCGACGAGCTGCCCGAGGCCGGCGGGTCGCCCGACCCGACCGAGGCGGCCGGGCAGCGCCACGACCTGTGGAGCGCGATGGAGCGGCTGCCGCGGCGCCAGCGGGCCGTGGTGGTGCTGCGCTACTTCGAGGACCTCACCGAGGCCCAGACCGCCCAGGTGCTCGGCTGCTCGGTCGGCACCGTCAAGAGCCAGGCGTCGAAGGCGTTCGCCAAGCTGCGCATCGACCCGTCCCTGGCGCCCGTCCCCACGACCAGCTCCCGCACCGAGACCGAGGACCGCTCATGAGCACCGTCGACGACCTGCGCAGCACCCTCGAGGACCGGGCCCGGGCGGTCGACGACCCCGGCGCCTCGCCCCGTGTGGTGGCCGTGCACGAGCGGGTGCGCGGGCTGCGTCGCCGGCGGCGCGCGACGGCAGCGGTGCTGGCGGCCGCGGTGGCCGTGGCCGGGGTCGGTGTCGGCAGTCGGGTGCTGCTCGACGACGGCGCCGGCCCCGAGCCGGCGGGGCCGCCCCAGGTGGTGGCCGGCCAGCAGGTGCCGGGCTCGGTCACGGTGGGTGGCAGCGAGTACGACTACGTCAGCGCCGCTGAGAAGGGGAGCGACGACGACCGGCTCGTGCTGAGGCTGAGCCCCAGCGAGCGGCTGCGGGCCGTCTCGCTGGTGGCCAGCGACCTGGGTGAGGGCTGGGCGACGCTGCGTCACGACGACCGGCCCGCGGCCCGGCTGCTGGGCGAGGGCGGGAGCAGTGCCGCGGTGCCCGTGGAGGGGGAGCGGCCCCGGTTGGTGGTCGACCTGCACGGGGTGCCCGACGAGGCCCGGGTCGGGCTCGCGGTCTTCGAGCGCACCGGCGTGCCCGCCGCGAGCGTCGTGGCCGACGACGGGTCGGCGTACTTCCGCCCGACGGTCGACGACGCCGAGCTGCTCGACGCCGCCTTCGGCGAGCCCGGCCAGGGGGAGGTCTCGCTGACCGTGCGCACCTCGCTGGACGACCTGCAGACCTCCGACTTCTGCCGCACCGAGGCCAAGGGGCTGTGGGTCAAGACCAGCATCGACGGCGGCGGCTGGAGCGGGGGGCGCTGCTCGCCCGGAGGCGACGACCAGCAGGTCGACGCGGCCGCCAGCCACTCCAGCCCGGGCAGCACCGGTTCCCCGGTGCGCGAGCACACCGTGCGTGTCTACGTCACGCGCGGGTTCGAGGGCACCGAGCCGGTCTCGGACGCCAGCACGGTGCTCGGCCTGGGGGTCTACGAGCAGGGTGCTCGCGAGAGGGTGCTCGGGATGGACGTCCCGGGCACGGTGGACTCCGACGGCCGCCGATGGCGCATCGACCAGGTGCTGCCCGCCACCGACGCCCAGGGCGTCCTCACGACGCTGCCGGCGCAGGACGAGGCCGTGCTGCTCGGCATGGTGGCGCGAGGCGGCGCCGGTGGGGCGCTGCGCTGGCGCGGCTCGGTGTCGGGGCGCGCCGACGACGGGATCCGCTTCCTGGTCTCCAGGGGCTCGGGCTACGGCCTCGAGGGACAGCTGCTGCCGGGGGAGGAGTGGACGCTGCGGGTCCTCCAGCAGCGTGCGGAGAAGCCCACCGAGGTGGCGGTGCTCCTCTACCGACCGGTGTCCTGAGGCGCCGCCGTGCCGTCCTCTGGCAGGGACCGGTAAAGTCCCCTCCTTGCACGAGGAGCAGCACGGTGAAGGGGATGCGGGCGTTGACCGAGGATCTCGCAGCGCAGGAGACCGCGCGCGAACAGGCGTACGTCGACAAGGTCTACGCGCAGCTCTCGCTGTCGTCGGCCGCGGCCCAGGCGCTGGCCCGCGAGGGCCACGACCGGGGCCGGCTGGGCCACGAGGGCGGCCTGGTCGAGCGCGACGCGATGGTCTTCCAGGCCGCGCGGCGCATCGCCCAGCTCGACGCCGCCCACGAGGGCCTGGTCTTCGGGCGGCTCGACCTGCACCCGGGCCTCGACCCGCAGCCGCGCTACATCGGGCGCATCGGCCTGCGTGACGCCGAGCGCGACTCGCTGCTCATCGACTGGCGCGCCCCGGCCGCCGCGGTGTTCTACCAGGCCACGGCGGCCACGCCCCAGCAGGTGATCCGCCGCCGGGTGCTGCGCTCGGACGGCCCCCGGGTCGTCGGGGTCGAGGACGAGCTGCTCGACGCCGAGGCGCTCGAGGAGACCGGCGCCGACCTGCCGATCATCGGCGAGGGTGCGCTGATGGCGCAGCTCTCGCGCGCCCGCGACCGCACCATGCACTCGATCGTGGCGACCATCCAGGCCGAGCAGGACCAGGCGATCCGCGCGCCCAGCAAGGGCGTCGTGGCGATCTCCGGCGGCCCGGGGGTCGGCAAGACCGTCGTGGCGCTGCACCGCGCGGCGTACCTGCTCTACACCGACCGGCGCCGCTACGAGACCGGTGGCGTGCTGATCGTGGGCCCCAGCGGGGTCTTCATGCGCTACATCGAGCGGGTGCTGCCCAGCCTCGGCGAGACCGCGGTGGCGCTGCGCTCGCTCGGCGAGGTCGTCGACGGCGTGCGGGCCACCCGCCACGACGAGCCGTCGGTGGCCGACGTGAAGGGCGCGGCCCGGATGGCCGAGGTGGTGCGCCGCCTGGCGCGCCAGCAGGCGCCGGGCAGCCCGAGCGAGTTCCGCGTGTTCTACCGCGACGACGTGCTGGTGCTCGACCGCGGCCTGCTGGGCCGCATCCGCCGCCAGCTGATGTCGCAGGGCCGTCGCAACCGCCAGCTGCCGCGGGTGCCGGGGGTGCTGCTCGACGCGCTGTGGCGCCAGGTGCGCGGCGAGCGCGGTCGCGAGCGCGGCCGGGCCTCCTTCGACGACGACCTGCTGGGCGACCAGAAGTTCCTCGACTTCGTCACCGCCTGGTGGCCCCCGCTCGACGCCCCGACGGTGCTGGCCTGGCTGCGCGACCCCGAGGTCCTGGCGCGGGTCGCCGAGGGCGTGCTCTCCTCCGAGGAGCAGCGGGTGCTGGCCAAGTCGTGGGCCGACCTGCCCGAGCACCCGCTCGGCAGGGACCTCACGGTCCAGGACGTGCCGCTGCTCGACGAGCTGCGCTACGCGCTGGGCGACGTGCCCGAGCGCACCGACGACGAGGCCTCGCTCGCCGACACCTCGCTGCTCGAGGGCGGGCACGACATGGCCGAGCTGATGACCGCGGCCGACCGCGAGTACGCCCCCTCGGGGCGCGCCTGGGCGCCGCCGACGCACAAGATCGACGACGACCCGTTCGCGCACGTGCTCATCGACGAGGCGCAGGACCTCACGCCGATGCAGTGGCGGATGGTCGGGCGCCGCGGCCGCACCGCGTCGTGGACCATCGTCGGCGACCCCGCCCAGTCGTCGTGGCCGGTGCCCGACGAGGCGGCCGCCGCGCGCGCCGAGGCCATCGAGGGCAAGGCGCTGCACGAGTTCCACCTCTCCACCAACTACCGCAACTCCTCCGAGATCTACGCCCACGCCGCGGCGTACGCCGAGCGGGTCGGCCTCGACGCCGACCTGCCGACCGCGGTGCGCTCGACCGGCGTGGAGCCGCGGGTCGTCGAGGACGCCCCCGACCTCGAGGCAGCCGTGCGCGAGGCCGTCGTCGACCTGGCCGGCCGGGTGGCCGGCACCGTCGGCGTCGTCGTCCCCGCTGCGCGTCGCTCCGAGGTCAACGCCTGGCTGGCGTCGTGGCCCGAGCTCGCCGACGACGCGAAGGGCGCCCGCGCGGCCATCGACTCCTCGGTCACGCCGTCGGGCGAGGACCGCGTCGTGGTGCTCACCGGTCTCGACACCAAGGGCCTGGAGTTCGACGGCATCGTGGTGGTGCGGCCCCAGGAGATCGAGGACGAGTCCCAGACCGGGCGGGCCACGCTCTACGTCGTGCTCACGCGCGCGACGCAGCTGCTCACCACCGTGTCCTGACACGGCTCACGCCCCGACCAGCGCCGCGACGTGGCGGGCGTCGGTGCCGCAGCAGCCTCCGACGATCGCGAGGCCGGGCAACCGGTCGCGCAGCGCGGCGTACGACGAGGTGAGCAGGGGCAGGTCCCCCGGGTCGAGGTGCTCGGCGTCGTCGAGCTCGGCGTGGCTGAGCGTGGAGGCGTTCGGGTTCACCTGCACGACCCGGGCGAGCCACTCGCCCTCCTGCAGGCCGGGGGCGATGTGGGTGGGGTGGGCGCAGTTCACGATGAAGCCGTCGGCGGCCCCCTCCTCCTCGAGCAGCGTGATGGCCTCGCGCAGGGTGCTGCCGTCGGGCAGTCGGCCGTCGGTCTCGACGGTGAAGCCGACGAGGACCGGCAGACCGGCCCGCCGGGCGGCGCGGGCGACGCCGAGCCCCTCGGCCGCGGTGGTCATCGTGTAGGCCCCGACCACGTCGACCCCGGCCTCGGCGAAGGCCTCGACCTGGGGCAGGTGGAACTGCGCCGCCTCCGCGGCGGTCATCGCCTCGCGGGCGACGTAGCCGTCGCCGCGCGGGCCGACGGCGCCGATGATGCGCACGTCCTCGACGTCGTCGTACGACGAGCGCAGCTCCTGCATCAGCGCGACGGCGGCCCGGTTCGCCCGGGCCAGCGCGGCGTCGTCGTAGCCGAGGGTGGCCCCCCAGTCGTGGCTGGCGCGCCAGGTGGGGGTCTCGAGCGTGAGCCCGCGGGCGGCGCGGCGGGCCACGGCGGCGTACTGGCCGTAGTAGTCGCGCAGGTGCTGCCGGCCGGCCTCGTCCTCCACCAGCGGGAAGGACGCGAACTGCGGCAGGTCGACGCCCCGGTTGAAGATCAGGTCGGTCTCGAGCCCGCCGTCGCTGACGTAGCGACGGCCGGACTCCCAGAAGTGGGTGGTGCTCATGGCGGTGGTGTCCTCTCGTGTACCAGACTGTTCAGTCTGGTTGTAGCAGACCGGGCGGTCTGGTACAACGGCATTCATGCCGAGGGACGGGACCATCAACCGCGAGCGGATCCTCGACGCCGCCCAGCACCTGGTGATCGAGAACGGCTTCGCGGCCACCTCGCTCGACCAGGTCCTCACCGCGGCCGGGACCTCGAAGGGGGCGTTCTTCCACCACTTCGACTCCAAGCTCGACCTCGGTCGGGCGCTGACCGAGCGGTACGCCGCCGCCGACGTCGCCCAGCTGCGCTGGGCGCTGGAGCAGGTCGCCGACGTCGAGGACCCGGCCGAGCGGGTGGTCGCGTTCGTGCGCTGCTTCGAGGAGGCGGCCGAGGAGATCATGTCCGCCCAGAGCAGCTGCCTCTACGTCGCGGTCCTCACCGAGCAGCAGCTGGTCGGCAACGGCACCACGGACCTGGTCACCCGGGCCATCGAGGCCTGGCGTGAGGAGATCGCCCGGCTCCTCGAGGCGGCCGCCCAGGACCGGGGCCTGGACCTGGGCGACACCGACGCCTTGGCCGACCACGTCTTCGTCACCTTCGAGGGTGCGTTCCTGCTCTGCCGCTCGACGGGGAGCCCCGCGCACATGCGTGCCCAGCTCGGCGTGCTGCGGCGGTTGCTGGGCGCCGCCCTGGGGGTGCGTGCGGCCTGAGGGTGCCAGCGTCGTCCCGTCCGCGCGGGCACGCTGTCGCCGGCCACTAGGCTGCGGGGCATGACTGAGGCCATGCCTGACGCCCGCGCCGCGATCGAGGCGATCCAGGGGCACGAGGCGTGGGCGATCATCCGGCGCTCGACCCGGGCCGGCGACAAGGACACCGTCGGGCTGGTGGGCGGGCGGCGCAGCGTCGTCGAGTCGCTGCTCGACGTGCCGCTCGAGGAGGGCGCACCGGCCGACGGCCACATCGCCGACCGGCTGCTGGCGATCCCGTTCCGCCAGGTCGCCGAGCGCGGCTTCGAGGCCCACGACGACGGCACCCCGCTGGTGGTCGTCGACGTCGAGACCGAGCTGGAGTTCTCGGTCGCCGAGGTGGTCGAGGCGATCGACGACACCGGGGTCGAGTTCACCGACCGCGGCGGCTTCGAGACCGACGACGCGGCGTACGCGAAGGTCGTCGACACGATCATCCGCGACGAGATCGGGCAGGGCGAGGGCGCCAACCTCGTCGTCGGGCGCCACTACCGCGCGAAGGTCGCCGACTGGGGCACCGCGACGGCGCTGAGCGTCTTCAAGCGGCTGCTCGAGCGCGAGCGCGGCGCCTACTGGACCTACGTCTTCTTCACCGGCGACCGCTTCCTCATCGGCGCCAGCCCCGAGCGGCACGTCTCGATCCACGACGGCGACGTGCGGATGAACCCGATCTCGGGCACCTTCCGCATCCCGCGCGAGGGCGACGTGAAGGCCTCGCTGCTGGAGTTCCTGCGCGACGAGAAGGAGATCTACGAGCTCTTCATGGTCGTCGACGAGGAGCTGAAGATGATGTGCGACATCTGCCACGAGGGCGGGCAGGTGCTCGGGCCGTTCCTCAAGCCGATGACGCACCTGGTGCACACCGAGTACCTCCTGGCCGGGCGCACCGACCGCGACCCGCGCGAGGTGCTGCGCGACACGATGTACGCCGCCACCGTCACCGGCAGCCCGGTCGAGAACGCCTGCCGGCTGATCAAGGCCTACGAGTCGGAGGGCCGCGGCTACTACGGCGCCGCGCTGGCGATCCTGGGCCGCGACGAGCGTGGCGGACCGGTCGTGGACAGCCCGATCGTGATCCGCAGCGCCGACGTCGACCTCGAGGGCAACCTCAAGGTCACCGCCGGCGCCACGCTGGTGCGCGACTCCGACGCCGCCTACGAGGTGGCCGAGACGCACGCCAAGGCCGGGGGCATCCTCAGCGCCTTCGGGCTGGTGCCGCCCGCGCCGGTGCCGACGGTCCCGGTCGCCGAGCTGGCCGCCGACGAGGACGTGCTGATCGCCCTCAACGCCCGCAACCGCCGGCTGTCGTCGTTCTGGCTGACCGACCAGGGCGACGAGGACCCCGACCCGCGCCTGGCCGGGCGCAGCGTGGTGATCCTCGACGGCGAGGACGACTTCGTGAACATGCTGCGCCACGTGATGGGCGTGATCGGGCTGAGCAGCACCGTGGTGCGCCACGAGGACTACGTGCCCGGCTGCCTCGACGGCCACGACCTGGTGATCGTCGGGCCCGGGCCCGGCGACCCCCGCGACGACACCGACCCCAAGATGCAGAACCTGCGCGCGGCGGTGGCGGCGCTGCTCGAGAGCGAGCAGCCCTTCCTGGCGGTGTGCCTGGGCCACCAGGCGCTGTGCCACCAGCTGGGGCTGCCGCTGGCCTACAAGGACATCGTCTTCCAGGGCACCCAGTCGCCGGTGCGCCTCGCCGGGCGCACCGAGCGGGTCGGCTTCTACAACACCTTCGTGGGCCGTGTCGACGACGCAGGCGCGCTGCCGGCGGGCGTCGAGGTCGACACCGACCCCGACACCGGCGACGTGCACGCGCTGCGCGGCCCGCACTACCGCGGCATCCAGTTCCACGCCGAGTCGATCCTGACCCAGAACGGCTTCGACCTGCTGCACACGCTGGTGCGTGACCTCCTGGTCACCGAAGGATGACCGATCGGAGGATGCCCGCCGGGAGGGGACCTGTAAGGTTGTCTCTCGACACGCACTGCGCGTCGAAGCCCGATGGTGACTGCCCCCCAGCTCCATCGGGCTTGTCGCATTTGTGGGTGTCGCACCTCCGGGGCGAGCCGTCGCCGTGACGGCCGTGCCCGACGTGGTCGTGGTCGACCACCACGACTCCTACACCCAGAACCTGGTGCACCTGCTGGCCGAGGTGACCGGGCGGCTGCCGCGGGTGGTCCAGCACGACGAGACCGACCCCGACGACGTGCTCCGGCACAGCCACGTCGTGCTCTCGCCGGGCCCCGGGCGCCCCGACGAGCCGCGCGACTTCGCGGTGGGGGTCGAGGTGCTGCGTCGCGCCACCCGGCCGGTGCTCGGCGTCTGCCTGGGCATGCAGGGCCTGGTCACGGTGTACGGCGGCCTGGTCGGACGGGTGCACCCGGCCCACGGCACGGTCTCGGCGCTCGACCACGACGGGCGCGGGGTGTTCACCGGGCTGCCGCAGGGCTTCGACGTGGTGCGCTACCACTCCCTGGCCGCGCTGCGGGTGCCCGACTGCCTCGAGGTCAGCGCCACCTGCGCCGGCGCCGGTCCCGGCGACCCGCCCGTGGTGATGGGGGTGCGCCACCGCGGCCTGCCGCTCGAGGGTGTGCAGTTCCACCCCGAGTCGGTGCTCTCGCGCCACGGCGCCGCACTGGTCGGCTCGTTCCTGCGGGGGGCGGCGTGAGCGACCCGGCCACCGACCCCGTGGCGCTCTTCGAGCGGACGGCAGCGGCGTACGAACGGTGCTTCTGGCTCGACGGCGGCGGCGCCCGGGAGTGGTCGGGGCGCCGTTCGATCCTCGGCTGGCTCGAGCCCGACGACGTCTCGCTGAGCTACGACGCGACGCGCCGCGAGGTGACCCGCCACGCCGGTGGGCGCGCCGAGGTGGTCGGCGACGACGTGTTCACGGTGCTCGAGGCCGAGCTGGGCGCCGGGTCGCCGCGCGACCAGTGGTTCGGCTACCTCGGCTACGCCAGCCGCCCCGACCTGCCCGCCCGACCCTCGACCGACCTGCCCGACGCGGTGTGGATGCGCCCCCGGCACGTGCGGTTCTTCGAGCACCGCGGGGGAGCCGGCGGCGCGACCGCTGGCCTCGGGACGGGTGCCGCACAGCCCCCTCGACCTGCGTCCGCGGCCTACCGCGACGCGTTCGCGCAGGTGCAGGAGCGGCTCCGGGCGGGCGACACCTACGAGGTGAACCTGACCCTGCGCGAGGAGGTGGTCTCCGACCTCGACCCGGTCTCGGCCTACCTGCGGCTGCGCACGCTCAACCCGGCGCCGTACGCCGGCTTCCTGCAGCACGACGTGGCGGGCGCGCGGGGGTGGCTGCTGAGCAGCAGCCCCGAGCGCTACGCCCTGGTGGGGGCCGACCGGGTGCTGGAGACCAAGCCGATCAAGGGCACCGCGCCCCGCGGCGCCGACGCGGCGAGCGACGAGGCGCTGCGCGAGGAGCTGGCCCGCGACCCCAAGCAGCGCGCCGAGAACCTGATGGTCGTCGACCTGCTGCGCAACGACGTGGCCGGCGTCTGCGAGCCGGGCTCGGTGCGGGTGCCGGCGTTGATGGAGGTCGAGACCTACGCCAGTGTGCACCAGCTGGTCAGCGTCGTCTCGGGGCGCCTGCGCGCCGACGTGAGCACGGTCGGCGCGCTGCGCTCGCTCTTCCCCGCGGGGTCGATGACCGGGGCGCCCAAGCTGCGCACGATGCAGGTGATCGACGCCGTCGAGGCCACGCCCCGCGGTGCGTACGCCGGTGCCTTCGGCTGGGTCAGCGCCGACGGGCGCGCCGACCTCGGGGTGGTGATCCGGGCGCTGAGCACCCGCGGCGACGGCACCTGGCGCCTGGGCACCGGCGGCGGTGTGACGGTGCTCTCCGACGTCGGGGCCGAGTGGGCCGAGGCCCGGTTGAAGGCCGACCGGTTGCTGGCCGTCTTCGAGGCGTAACAAGGGACCGTTAGCCTCGGGGCCATGGAGAAGCCGCACGTCGTCGTCCTGTTCGGCGCGACCGGGGACCTGGCCCGGCGCAAGCTCCTCCCGGGGCTGCTGCACCTCTACCAGGCCGACCTGCTGCGCGATGCCAAGATCGTGGGCACCTCGCTGGAGGACCTGACCGACGAGGAGTTCGTGGCGCTGGCGCGCAAGTCGTGCCAGGAGTTCGCCACGGACGACTTCGACTCCGAGACCTGGCACTCCTTCGCCGCGATGCTCAGCTACGTCTCGCAGGCCGCGGGCTCCGATGCGCTGCGCGACGAGGTCTACCGCGCCGAGACCCAGCTGCCCGGCGACATCCACGACAAGCGACGGCTGCACTACCTGTCGGTGCCGCCCAGCGCGGCGCTCGACGTGCTGCACCAGCTCGACGAGTGCGACCTGGTGGAGCGCTCGCGGGTGGTGATGGAGAAGCCCTTCGGCACCGACCTGGAGTCCGCGAAGGTGCTCAACGCCCGCGTGCACGAGGTCTTCGACGAGTCGCAGGTCTTCCGCATCGACCACTTCCTGGGCAAGGAGGCGGCCCAGAACATCCTGGCCTTCCGTTTCGCCAACGGCCTCTTCGAGCCGATCTGGAACCGCAACTTCATCGACCACGTGCAGATCGACGTGCCCGAGACCCTCGGCCTCGAGGGCCGCACGTCCTTCTACGAGGCGACCGGCGCCTACCGCGACATGGTGGTCACCCACCTGATGCAGGTGCTGACCTTCATGGCCATGGAGCCGCCCACGTCGCTGACGCCCGACCCGATCAGCGACGAGAAGCTGAAGGTCTTCCGGTCGATGAAGCCGATCGAGCCGCACCACGTGGTGCGCGGGCAGTACGCCGGCTACCGCGGCAAGGAGGAGGTCGCCGACGACTCCGAGACCGAGACGTTCGTGGCGCTGCGGGTCGAGATCGACAACTGGCGCTGGGCGGGCGTGCCGTTCTACCTGCGCACCGGCAAGAAGCTCGCCGACAGCGCTCGGATCATCTCGATCGCCTTCAAGGAGCCGCCGCTGACGATGTTCCCGGCCGGCTCCGGGGTCGGCACCCACGGCCCCGACCACCTGACCTTCGACCTGGCCGACCAGTCGCGGATGTCGCTGTCCTTCTACGGCAAGCGGCCGGGCCCGGGGATGAAGCTCGACAAGCTCTCGATGCAGTTCGCCACCCACGACACCCCCGCCTCGGGGCTGGTGCTGGAGGCCTACGAGCGGCTGATCCACGACGCGATGCGCGGCGACCACACCCTGTTCACGACCTCGGAGGGCATCGAGGAGCTGTGGGCTAAGTCGACGCCGCTGCTCGAGGACCCGCCGCCGGTGCGCAGCTACCCACCCGGCTCGTGGGGCCCCAACGCGATCCACCAGCTGATCGCGCCGCGCGCCTGGCGGCTGCCCTTCGAGCGCGAGTGGCGCGACACCGGCACCACCATCCCCGAGGCCTGAGCCGCCGGCCGAGCAGGCTCAGACGTCGTCGCCGCGGGCCCGCTCGTCGGAGCCCAGGTCGACCGAGCGGCGGGTGTTGGTCATCGCGGTGACCACCGTGGTGCCCAGGCGGCCCTCGCGGTCGAAGATGGTCGCGGTGCCCACGGCGATGCCGTCGTGCTCGACCCGGTCGCTGGCCTCGAGCCCGACGGTGACGCCGACGGGGCGACGCGCCAGGGTCAGGGTGATGTCGGCGTTGATGTGCTCGACCCCGCGGCTGCCCCAGTTGCTGGTCAGGCTGGTGCCGTCGGCCATCGCGGCGGCGGCCTGGAAGCCGGTCAGCGGCTCGCCCGAGACGATCGCGGGCGGGGTGCTCCAGGTGGTCTTGCGTCCGGCGTTCTGGTGCTCGCGGAAGTTCTGCGACCAGTCCGCGTCGCTGCGCAGGTAGGGCACGTGCGGCTCGTCGGAGACCGGGGCGACCTCGAGCGGCGGCGGCTGCGGCGCGTCCTGGGGCATCCACACCTCGCCCGTCGGGGCCTCGCCGGTGCGCAGGAACAGCGCCGAGGCCCGGGCGGTGGTGACCTGCTCCCCGTCGCCCTCGCCGTCCACGTCCTGGCGCAGGTGCACGTCGACCAGGCACAGCCGCGGGCCCTCACGCACCACGGTGGTCTCGAGCCGGCAGGGACGCATCCGGGTGGCCCGGAAGAGGTCGACGCTCAGGCGCACCGGCACCAGCTCGGCGCGGCCGAGGTCGGCGACGGCCCGCTCGGCGGCGCGGCCCAGCGCCCCGCTGACGGCGACCCCGTGCAGCTGGTCGTCCGACCAGCTGCTCAGCGCCATGGGGGTCGGCACGAGGGTGTCGCCGTCGCTGGTGAAGAAGGAGAGGTCCACGGGCGAGACCCTAGAGGTCGCGCGGGCCCGGCGACCTCCCGGGCAGCTGCAGCACCAGCCGCGCCCCGCCGTACGTCGACGCCTCGGCGCGCACCGTGCCGGAGTGCCGCTCGGCGGCCTGCGCCACGATCGCCAGCCCGAGCCCCGAGCCGGGCATCGAGCGGGACTCGTCGGCGCGGTAGAAGCGCTCGAAGACGTGGGGGCGGTCGTGCTCGGCGATGCCGGGCCCCTCGTCGTCGACCGAGAGCTCGCCCCCGGCCAGGCGCACCCGCACCGTGGCGCCGTCGGGGCTCCACTTGGCCGCGTTGTCGAGCAGGTTGGTGACCGCGCGCTCGAGGGTGCCGGACTCGCCGACCACCTCCCAGGCCTCGGTCTCGACCTCGAAGCGGACCCCGGGGGCGCGGCGGCGCACCCGGGCCACGGCGTGCTCGACGAGCTCGGCGAGGTCGACCGTGCCCACCACGTGGGTCAGGGGCTCGTCGCGGGCCAGCTCGACGAGGTCGCCGATGAGGGTGGTCAGCTCCTCGGTCTGCGCGCGGACGTCGTCCATCAGCTCCTGGCGGGCCTCGGGCGGCAGCCGCAGCGCGTGCGGGTCGCCGTCGGCGGCGGTGGCCTGGCTGAGCAGGTCGATGTTGGTGCGCAACGAGGTCAGCGGGGTGCGCAACTCGTGCCCGGCGTCGGCGACCAGGCGCCGCTGCCGGTCGCGGGAGGCCTCGAGCGCGGCCAGCATCTGGTTGAAGCTGGTGGAGAGCCGGGCGATCTCGTCGTCGCCCTCGACCGGGATCGGGGTGAGCTGCTCGGTGCGCGCGATGGTCTCGACGGCGCCGGTGAGCCGGCGTACCGGCTTGAGGCCGTTGCGGGCCACGCCCCAGCCCGCGAAGCCGGCCAGCACCACGCCCGCGAGCCCGAGCAGCAGGGTGACCACGCCGACCTTGGCCATCACCTTCTCCTGCGCGTCGAGCGACTGGGCGATGACCAGTGCCTGGCCCTGGCTCTGGGCCGGCACCGCGACCACGCGGAAGCGCTCGCCGCCGGCCTCGACGGTGCGCAGGCTCGAGCCGCGCCCCTGCAGGGCCACCCGGGTCTCGGGGTCGCCCAGGGCGATGCGGGCCGCGTCGGGGTCGCGGTCGGCCGAGACGATCTCGGGCTCGGGTCCGGCGGTGAGGAAGGCGATGCGGATGTCGCCGGCGCCCAGCGCCCACGAGGGGATGTCGTTGGCCACCGTCAGCTGCTGCAGCGCGTCGGCGCTGGCCGCGGCCTGGGCCCGGTCGAGCAGCGACTCGTCGAGGGTGTCCTGCAGCTGCATGCGCATCGTCAGGTAGGTGCCGGCCGCGACCAGGGCCACGGTGAGGCCGACGGCCATGGTGGTCAGCAGGGTGACCCGCCCGGCCAGCGAGCGGCGGAAGCCGGTGAGCCCGGACGGCCCGGGGGCCGGGCTCATGACTCCTTCAGCACGTAGCCGACGCCGCGCACGGTGTGCAGCAGCCGGCTCTCGCCCTCGGCCTCGGTCTTGCGCCGCAGGTAGCCGACGTAGACCTCGAGGGAGTTGGCGGTCGTGGGGAAGTCGTAGCCCCAGACCTCCTCGAGGATGAACGAGCGCTCCAGGACCCGGCGCGGGCGCCGCAGGAACATCTCGAGCAGCGCGAACTCGGTGCGGGTCAGCTCGATCAGCCGCTCGCCGCGGCGCACCTCGCGCGTCGCGGTGTCCATGCTCAGGTCGGCGAAGGCGAGGGTCTCCTCGGGGTCGCCGGCGGCGGGCACCGTGCGCCGCAGCAGCGCGCGGAGGCGGGCCAGCAGCTCCTGCAGCGCGAAGGGCTTGGTCAGGTAGTCGTCGGCGCCGGCGTCGAGGCCGTCGACCCGGTCGCCGACGGCGTCGCGGGCGGTCAGCACCAGGATCGGCACGTCGTTGCCCGAGGCGCGCAGCGCGCGCGTGGTCTCCAGGCCGTCGAGGCGGGGCATCATCACGTCCATCACCACCACGTCGGGGCGGGCGGAGGCGATGCCGGCCAGCGCCTCGGCGCCGTCGGTGGCCAGCGCGACGGCGTACCCGTTGAACTCCAGCGAGCGGCGCAGCGACTCGCGCACGGCCTTGTCGTCGTCGACCACGAGCACCGTGGACCGGCTGGTCGTGGGGGCGTCGGCAGCGTTCACCCTCCCACTGTGCCAGGACGCCCTGAGTGGTGGCTGAGAGCGAGGGGTGAGCGTCAGAGGTAGCGGGAGGCGAGGTCGGCGGCGCGGGCGCCGTACCCGCCGCCCATCAGGCACGCGTGCACGAGCAGCGGGAAGAGCTGGTGCAGCGCCACCCGGTCCTCCCAGCCCTCGGCGAGCGGGTGGGCCTCGTCGTAGGCCGAGAGCACCACCGGCAGGTGCGGCAGCCCGAAGAGCGCCAGCATCGCCAGGTCGACCTCGCGGTGCCCGCCGTACGCCGCGGGGTCGACGACCCAGGGCGAGGCCGGGGCGCCGGGGGCGGCGCCGCTCGTGGTGTCGGTGCCCCACAGCACGTTGCCGTTCCACAGGTCGCCGTGCAGGCGGGCCGGCGGCTCGTCGGGCAGCAGCGTGGTCAGGCGGCCGACCAGCCGCTCGATGGTGGCGACGTGGGCGTCGGTCACGGCGCCGCGGTCGCGGGCCAGCTTGAGGTAGGGCAGCACCCGGCGCACGGCGTAGAACTCCGCCCAGGTGTCGGCGCTGCGCTGGGGCAGCGGCAGCCGGGCGATGAACCCGTCACGCTCGGCGCCGTACGCCGGCGCACCGGCGCGGTGGGTGGCGGCCAGCGCGCGGCCCAGGTCGGCGGCGGCCTCGGCGCTGACCCGGCCGGGCTCGATCCAGCGCAGGATCACGCAGTCGCTGTCGGCGGCCAGCAGGGCCGGCACCTGCACGCCCTCGGGCGCGGTCTCGGCGAGCCAGCGCAGGCCGGCGGCCTCGGCCTCGAAGAAGCCGGGGGGCGCCTGCGAGAGGGTCTTCATCAGCGCCGTGGTGCCGTCGGAGAGCCGCAGCTTGGTGGCGCGGGCCACGTCGCCGCCGGCGACCGGGGCGGTGGCGACCACGGCGGAGCCGAGGAGCTCCTCGGCGCGACGGGCGATCACGGGCTGGCGCGTCATGGCAGACCCGTCGCCTGCTGCAGCGCGGAGACGAGCGCGGCGCTGGTGCGCTCGACCATGGCCAGCACCTCCTCGAACCCCTGGTCCCCACCGTAGTAGGGGTCCGGCACCTCGCCACCGGTGCCGACGGGGTCGTGGTCGCGGTAGAGGTGCACCCGCTCGCTGCGTCCGCCGAGGTCGGCGAGGTTCTGCTCGTCCATGGCCAGCACCAGGTCGTGCCGGTCGAGCCAGCCCGGGTCGACCTGGCGGGCCCGGTGGGCGGTGGGGTCGTGGTCGGCGGCCAGCAGCGTGGTCGCGGCCCGGGGGTCCATCGGCTTGCCCGTGTGCCAGCCGGCGGTGCCGGCGCTGGCGACGCTGACGCGGGCGCCCAGGCCGGCGTCGTCGACGCGCCGGGCCAGCACGACGTCGGCCATCGGGGAGCGGCAGATGTTGCCCAGGCAGACCAGGGCGACGGCGTAGCGGCCGGGCTCCCGCGGCGGGGGCAGCTCGCCGGGGGCGGGCCTCACCGCTCGGAGCCGATCAGGTTGTCGACGGCCCAGGTCACGACGGTGATGACGATCGCTCCGCCCACCGCGGGCCAGAAGCCGCTGACGCGGAAGCCGATGTCGAGCAGCTGGGCGATCTCGTCGGTGAGCAGCAGCATCGCGGCGTTGATGACGAGCAGGAAGAGCCCGAGGGTCAGGATGATCAACGGCAGCGCCAGCAGCTTGAGCACGGGCTTGAGCAGCGCGCTCACGGTGCCGAGGATCGCGGCGACCACCAGCAGGGGCACGATCTTGTCGGCCAGCTCGGCGTCGCGTGGGGTGAAGCGGATCCCGTCGAGCAGCCAGGCGGCCGCCGCGAGGGCGATGGCGTTGGTCAGGAGCCAGGTCACGAAGCGCACGCCCCGAGTGTGTCAGGTCGCCGTTACGTAGGCTGCGGTCGTGTTCCCGGTCGGTGGTGTGGAGGCGATGCTCGCCGGGGCCGTCCTGTCCGGGCTGGTCTGCCTGGCGCTCGCGCTGGCCCTGCAGCGGCGTACCGGGGTGGTCTGGGCGTGGTCCTTCGCCGGCCTCCTGTGGTCGCTGGCGGTGATCGCGCTGGTCACGCTGCTGCCCGCCGACGGGGCCACCGAGGTCGTCTACGCCGACGAGCGGATGGGCTCGTGCTCCTTCGACCTGGGCGGTCCGGCCCCGGAGGGGTTCTGGATCTTCTCGGGCGGCCAGCGGCTGCTCAACGTGCTGGTCTTCGTGCCCTCCGGGGCGCTGCTGGTCGTGGTGGCGGCGCGCTGGCGCTCGGGGTGGGTGACGGTGCCGATCGGGCTGCTGGCGCTGGCGGCGTACTCGGTGGGCATCGAGTGGACCCAGCTCGAGCTGGCCCGCATCGACCGGGCCTGCGACGTCACCGACGTGGTCGACAACGTCACCGGGGCCGCGCTGGGGGTGGCCGCGGGGCTGGTGCTGGTGCTGGTGCTGCGGCCGTGGCGGGCCCGCCGGGCCTGACTAGGGTGACGCCATGAGCACCCCCACGACGCCTCGGCCGCGCTCGCACATCGCAGACATCCCGGCCTACGTCCCCGGCAAGCCCCCCACCCCGCGCCCCGGCCTGACGGCGTACAAGCTCTCCAGCAACGAGAACCCCTACCCGCCGCTGCCCGGCGTGGTGGAGGCCGCGACCCGTGCGGTCGAGGCGATGAACCGCTACCCCGACATGGGCAGCAGGGCGCTCTACGAGGCGCTGGCCGAGCGGTTGGGCGTGCCCGTGGAGGACCTGGCGGCGGCGACTGGCTCGGTGGCGCTGATCTACCAGCTGCTGCAGGCATTCTGCGAGCCCGGCGACGAGGTCGTCTACGCGTGGCGCTCCTTCGAGGCCTACCCCATCGCGGTCACCGCGGCCGGCGCGCGCTCGGTGCAGGTGCCGCTGCGCGCCGACGGCCACCACGACCTCGACGCGATGGCCGCGGCGATCACCGACCGCACCCGCGTCGTGATGGTCTGCACCCCCAACAACCCCACCGGCCCGGCGGTCAGCCAGGCCGAGCTCGACGCCTTCCTGGCGCGGGTGCCCGCGCACGTGGTGGCCGTCGTCGACGAGGCCTACCTCGAGTTCGTGCGGATGGACGACGCGGTCGACGGGCTCGCGACCTGCCGCGCGCACCCCAACGTGGTGCTCTTCCGCACCTTCTCCAAGGCCTACGGCCTGGCCGGCTTCCGGGTCGGGTACGCCGTCGCGCAGCCCGAGGTCGCCGGCGCGCTGCGGGCGGTCTCGCTGCCCTTCGGCGTCTCCGCGGTGGCGCAGGCGGCCGCGGTGGCCTCGCTGGAGGCCGGCGAGGAGCTGCTGGCACGGGTCGACGCGCTGGTCGCCGAGCGCGACCGGGTCGAGGCGGGCCTGCGTGCGGCCGGGTGGGACGTCCCCGACGCCCAGGGCAACTTCGTCTGGTTCGCCCTCGGCGAGCGCACCTCGGAGTTCGCGGCGGCCTGCGACGAGGCCGGGATCGTGGTGCGCCCCTTCGCGGGCGAGGGCTGCCGGGTCTCGATCGGCGAGGTGGAGGCCAACGACCGGCTGCTCGAGGTGGCGCGCTCGTTCTCCGGGGGGTGAGTGCCAGGGATGACCTGGGTGGTTGAGCCTTCACCTAGTCTGGACGGATGAGCGAGGACCTGAAGCCGACGTACGTCGAGGCCGGTGGCTTCGACCGCGACATGAACTACGTGCCCGATCGCATCACGCAGGGCGCGCGGCGCCCCGAGCACGGTCCGGTCGAGGGTGAGCTGTGGCCGGCCGAGCCGGGCCGCTACCGCCTGGTCGCGGCGAAGGCCTGCCCCTGGGCCAACCGCTCGATCATCGTGCGCGGCCTCCTCGGGCTCGAGGACGTCATCTCGCTGGGCACGCCGGGCCCCACCCACGACAAGCGGTCGTGGACCTTCGACCTCGATCCCGGCGGCAAGGACCCGGTGCTGGGCATCGAGCGGCTGCAGGAGGCCTACTTCGCGCGCTTCCCCGACTACCCGCGAGGCATCACGGTGCCGGCGATGGTCGAGGTCGAGTCCGGCAAGGTGGTCACCAACGACTTCCCCTGGATCACCCACGACCTGTTCTTCGAGTGGCGCGAGCACCACCGCCCCGACGCCCCCGACCTCTGGCCCGCCGAGAGCCGGGAGGAGATGGAGCAGGTGATGAAGCGGATCTTCACCGAGGTCAACAACGGTGTCTACCGCTGCGGCTTCGCCGGCGACCAGGAGTCCTACGAGTCGGCCTACGACCGGCTCTTCGACGCCCTCGACTGGCTGGAGGAGCGTCTCGGCGAGCGGCGCTACCTGATGGGCGACGCGATCACCGAGGCCGACGTGCGGCTCTTCACCACGCTGGTGCGCTTCGACGCGGTCTACCACGGCCATTTCAAGTGCAACCGCAACAAGCTCACCGAGATGCCGAACCTGTGGGGCTACGCGCGCGACCTCTACTCCATCCCGGAGTTCGGCGACACCATCGACTTCGAGCAGATCAAGGCGCACTACTACGTGGTGCACAGCGACATCAACCCCACCGGCATCGTGCCCAAGGGCCCCGATGAGTCGCTCTGGCGCACCCCGCACGACCGCGACCGGCTCTGAGCGCCAGCTGCTCCCAGACAGACCCCCCTCCCCATTCGTCGATCGGTTGACCAACGGCCGTTGTCGTTGATCAACCGGTCGACGAATGGGGAGGGCGGGTGTGTGTCGGGCGACGCGGCCTGTGGAGGAGCGCTCGCGTCGGTCGACGCGGGGTGGTCGACTCCGGGCATGCGCCCCCTCGCCGAGTTCAGCCGCACCTCCGACGTCCTGGACGCGATCAACGCCCTGGTCGTCGAGGGCGGGTTGCGCGGCCCCAGCCAGCGCCAGATCGCGGCGGTGGTGCGGATCAGCCCGGGCACCCTGATGCACGAGTACGGCAACCGGTCCGAGATGCTGCGCCGCGCCTGCGTGCAGGCGGCCAGGGACCGCGTGCGGATCTGGAACCGGCGCTGGTCCGATCGCTGGCACCTCGCGGTGCCGGAGCGGCGAGGACCGGCGCTGCTCCTGCCCGACCACGAGCAGGACCTCTCGCACGAGCGGCAGTGGGCGGCCTGGCGCGAGCTGTCCCGGGGTGACGTGGCCATGCTCCCCGGCATGGGCGTGGCCCTTGAGGGCGAGCGGCGCGCGGTGGAATGGGCCCGCGAACAGCTCGGCCGTGAGCGCGACGAGCTGGCCACCGACGCGTTGCTGGCGCTGGTGACCGGCGTGATCACCAGGATGGTCGACACGGAGGACCCGTGGACGCTGGAGCACGCCTCGCGGGTGCTCGAGTCGGCGTGGTCCTAGTCGGAGCGGGCCGTCAGTCGGCGCGCTCGACCTCGGTGCCCGTGCGGATCGACATCAACGCACCCCTGCGTCCGCCTCGGCGGCGTCCTTGAGCTTGGGCAGGGTCGCCTCGATGGCGGCCTGGGTCCGCTTCGCGAAGAGCGCCCGGAAGACCGCGCGCACCGGGGCGGGGTAGCGGGTGATGTCCCAGGTCTCGGTGACGCGGGTGCCGCCGTCGCCGGTCGGGTCCAGCTCGTAGCGCCAGCGGTGCAGCCCCTTGTGCCGCCACGCGATCAGCCGGTCCTCGTCGTACTCGACGACCTTGTTGGTGATCTTGTAGGGCGCGCCCTGCTTCATCGACATCCCGAACTCCGAGCCGAGCACCAGCTGGTCGGGGCCCGAGACCGTGCCCTGCACGGTGCCCGAGCCGTCGATGCGGGGGTGCTGGCGCGGGTCGCTGAGGATCGCGAACACGGTGGCCGGGGGAGCCTGCACGGTCAGGGAGGTGTGCACCGGTGAGGTCGACATGCCTCGACGGTAGCGGGCACGGCCGGTCCGGGTGGGTGGGTGATTGGCGAGCGCGCCGACCGGTTCGGTAGGTTGGCGCTACTCGTGTGGTCCGGGTCACAGACCCCTGGCACGATGGCGCACCACCCCGCGCCGAGCCAGGCCCGGACCACGTGCGGCCCGCGGAGACCCCGCTCGGCCCGTGACTCGAATGGAGCGTGCCCCGTGCCTGATCCCGCCACCGAACGCGGCCAGAACCGCGACGGATTCGGCCCCGACCTCGCCGAGGTGTTCGGCCCCTCGCAGAACGACGGCGGCCCCGAGCTGGTGCAGCTGCTGACGCCCGAGGGCGAGCGGGTGCACCACCCCGAGTTCGACATGGACTTCAGCGCCGAGCAGCTGCGCGGCTTCTACCGCGACATGGTCCTCACCCGGCGCATCGACACCGAGGCGACCGCCCTGCAGCGCCACGGCGAGCTCGGCATCTGGGCCCAGCTGCTGGGCCAGGAGGCGGCCCAGATCGGCGCCGGCCGCGCGCTGCGCCCGCAGGACTACGTCTTCCCGACCTACCGCGAGCACGGCGTGGCCTACTGCAAGGGCATCGACCCGCTGAGCCTGCTGGGCCTCTTCCGCGGCGTCGACCACGGCAACTGGGACCCCGCCGAGTTCAACTTCGGCCTCTACACGATCGTCATCGGCGCCCAGACCCTGCACGCCACCGGCTACGCCATGGGCATGCAGCGCGACGGCGTCGTCGGCACCGGCGACCCCGAGCGCGACGCGGCGGTCGTGGCGCACTTCGGCGACGGCGCCTCCAGCCAGGGCGACGTCAACGAGGCCTTCATCTTCGCGGCCTCCTACAACGCGCCGGTCGTCTTCTTCTGCCAGAACAACCAGTGGGCGATCTCCGAGCCCATCGAGCGCCAGACCCGCATCCCGCTCTACCAGCGCGCGCTGGGCTTCGGCTTCCCGGGCGTGCGCGTCGACGGCAACGACGTGATGGCGACGTACGCCGTGACCCAGGCGGCGCTGCAGCGCGCCCGCGACGGCCAGGGCCCCACCTTCGTGGAGGCCTACACCTACCGGATGGGCGCGCACACCACCACCGACGACCCCACCCGCTACCGGCTCAGCGACGACGTCGAGAGCTGGAAGCTCAAGGACCCGATCGCGCGCGTGGAGGCCTACCTGCGCCGCAACGGCCTGATCGACACCGAGTTCGTCGACGACCTCAAGAAGGAGGCCGACGACCTCGGCGCCCACCTGCGCGAGGGCTGCAAGTCGATGCCGGACCCCAAGGCCATGCAGATGTTCGACCACGTGTACGCCGACATGCCCGAGGAGCTGGTCGCCCAGCGCGACGGCTTCGCGGCGTACCTCGAGACCTTCGAGGAGGCCCGCTGATGTCCGCCAGCACGCAGAAGATCACCCTGGCCAAGGGGCTCAACATGGGCCTGCGCAAGGCCATGGAGGACGACCCCAAGGTCCTGGTGATGGGTGAGGACGTCGGCAAGCTCGGCGGCGTCTTCCGGATCACCGACGGTCTGCAGAAGGACTTCGGCGAGGACCGCGTCATCGACTCGCCGCTGGCCGAGTCGGGCATCGTGGGCACCGCGGTCGGCCTCGCGCTGCGCGGCTACCGCCCCGTGGTGGAGATCCAGTTCGACGGCTTCGTCTACCCCGCCTACGACCAGATCGTGTGCCAGGTCGCGAAGATGCACTACCGCTCCAAGGGCCGCTCGCCGATGCCGATGGTCATCCGGATCCCCTTCGGTGGCGGCATCGGCGCGGTCGAGCACCACAGCGAGTCGCCCGAGGCGCAGTTCGCGCACACCCCGGGCCTCAAGGTCGTGGCCTGCTCCAACCCCGTCGACGGCTACTGGATGATGCAGCAGGCCATCGCCTCCGACGACCCGGTCATCTTCCTTGAGCCCAAGCGTCAGTACCACGCCGAGAAGGCCGAGCTCGACGAGACCGCGACCCCCGAGCCGCTCTTCACCTCGCGCGTCGTACGCCGCGGCGAGGACGTCACCGTGCTCGCCTACGGGCCGACCGTGAAGACGGCCATGTCGGCGGCCGAGGCCGCCGCCACCGAGGGCCGCTCGCTCGAGGTCATCGACCTGCGCACCCTCTCGCCGCTCGACATGGGCCCGGTCTACGAGTCGGTGCGCCGCACCGGCCGCGCCGTGATCACCCACGAGGCGCACGTCAACCTCGGCATCGGCGCCGAGGTCGCGGCCCGGGTCACCGAGGAGTGCTTCTACTCGCTGGAGTCGCCGGTGCTGCGCGTCGGCGGCTTCGACACGCCGTACCCCGCGTCGCGGATCGAGGAGGACTTCCTCCCCGACCTCGACCGGGTCCTCGACGCCGTCGACCGCACCCTGGCCTACTGAGAGCCTCGAAGGAGCACGCGCATGCCTGAGTTCAAGCTGCCCGACGTGGGCGAGGGCCTCACCGAGGCCGAGATCGTGACCTGGAAGGTCAAGGTCGGCGACGTCATCGAGATCAACGACGTGGTCGTCGAGATCGAGACCGCGAAGTCGCTGGTCGAGCTGCCCTCGCCGTACGCCGGCGAGGTCACCGCCCTGCTCGTCCCCGAGGGCGAGACCGTGCCCGTGGGCACCCCGATCATCCGCGTGGGTGCCGACGAGGCCGCCCCGGCGGCCGGTGGTGCACCGGCGCCCCAACCCGGCGCCAGCTCGGGCACGCCGGCCCCCGAGATGGAGATCGACCTCTCCAACCCCGCCGCCAGCGGCGGCGGCGAGGGCGAGAGCCTGGTGGGTCGCAACAAGGCTGACCGCGGCCCCACCCGCCGGGCGCGGCACGGCGCCGGCGCGGCCGCCGCCAACCGCCAGGCCCAGGCCGCCTTCGAGCCGGGTGCGGCGCCGCCCGTCGAGGAGGAGACCGACGAGGAGCCCGTCCCCGCCCGTTCGGTGGTCGACCGCTCGCTGGTCGAGGAGGTTGCGCAGCAACCGTCTCGAGACCAAGCGTCCACCCGCGCCCTGGCGAAGCCCCCCGTGCGCAAGCTCGCCAAGGACCTCGGCGTCGACCTGAGCACCCTGACCGGCTCGGGCCCCCAGGGCTCGATCACCCGCGACGACGTCCAGGCCGCGACCACGCAGGCTGAGGAGGTCGCCCAGCGACCGTCGCGAAGCCACCAGTCGACCACTGGCGAGCGCGAGACCCGCGAGCCCGTCAAGGGCGTGCGCAAGATGATGGCGCAGGCGATGAGCCAGTCGGCCTTCACCAGCCCGCACGTCACCGAGTGGGTCACCGTCGACGTCACCGCGACCATGCAGCTCGTCGAGCGGCTCAAGGAGCGGCGCGAGCTGCGTGAGGTCAAGGTCAGCCCGCTGCTGGTCCTGGCCCGGGCGGTGCTGCTGGCGATGCGGCGTACGCCGGAGATCAACTCGTTCTGGGACGATGCCGCCCAGGAGGTCGTCTACAAGCACTACGTGAACCTCGGGATCGCCGCGGCGACCCCCCGCGGCCTGGTGGTGCCCAACGTCAAGGACGCCGACAGCCTCTCGCTGGTCGAGCTGGCGAGCGAGCTCGGCGAGCTGACGGCCACCGCACGCCAGGGCAGGACCCAGCCCGCCGACATGGCGGAGGGCACCTTCACGATCACCAACGTCGGCGTCTTCGGCGTCGACGCGGGCACGCCCATCATCAACCCGGGCGAGTCGGCGATCCTGTGCTTCGGCGCCATCAACAAGCGGCCCTGGGTCGACGAGACCACCGGCGAGGTCGTCGCCCGCGACGTCACCACGCTGGCGCTCTCCTTCGACCACCGCCACATCGACGGCGAGAAGGGCTCGCGCTTCCTGGCCGACGTCGCCGGGCTGCTGCAGGATCCCGCCTCCGCGCTGCTCTTCTGAGGGCCGGGCCCAGGGGCCTGCTCAGGGGCAGCCGCCGGGCAGGGTGAACCGGACGACGTCGTTGCCCTCGGAGGGCTCGCTGAGGGTGACGACGATCTTCCGGTAGGTCTGCACGCCCTTCTTGGTGCAGGTGCGCAGCCGCTTCATCCTCACCTCGGCGCCCCGCTTCTCCGGGGGCGGGCAGGAGGCGCAGTCGCTCACGAACGTGCCGGTGGCGGTCGTGGTGGCGCTGCCCCAGTCGCTCCACCGCAGCCGCTTGAGGTACTGCCCTGCGTTGGCGCTGAGGAAGATCCGGCGGGGCTTGACGCGCTGCTGGGCGAACATGTCGAAGTAGACGGTCTTGAGGGTGTCGGCCTCGTCGCTCGCGGCGGTGGCGGGAGCGACGTGGGCCGACGACGGCGCCGGGGCGGCCAGGAGCAGCAGGGCGACGGCCACGAGGGAGGCCAGGAGCCGGCCGCGGAGGGCGCGAGTAGTGGTCATCCGGCTGACGCTAGGGCCGCGGGCACCCCCGTGGATTGGCCGAAGAGCCACAGGCGCATGGTCGGTTGTGACTAGCCGGGCCCCAGCACGCCGGTCATCGTGGGATGATCGGCCCATGGCTGTGCCGCGACTGGCCGCATCGCTGCTCAGCCTCTGCTCGTGGGTCGTGCTGGGCATCGCGGTGGCGGTGGTCGGAGCCGCGGTGGTCGTCCCTGGGCTGTCCGGCTCCACCCCGATGACGGTGCTGACCGGTTCGATGGGACCCACCTACCCGTCCGGGACGCTGGTGGTGGTCAGGCCGGTGTCCGCCGAGGAGATCGGCATCGGCACGCCGATCACCTACCAGCCGCGCTCGGGCGAGCCGACGATGGTGACCCACCGCGTGGTCGGCATGGGCCACGACGCTGACGGAGAACGCGTGTTCACCACCCAGGGCGACGCCAACGAGGCGCCCGACCGCGAGCAGGTGCGGGCCGGCCAGGTGCGGGGTGAGGTCTGGTACGCCGTGCCGTGGTTGGGCCGGCTGAACATCCTGTTCTCCGCCGACCAGCACGTGCTGGTGGCCCGGGTGGTCGCCGCGTGCTGCTTCGCGTACGCCGTCGTCCTGCTCCTGCGCAGCTGGCGTCGACGCCCCCGGCGTGGCGGGCCGGCTAGCCCGGTGTCGACACGCGGCTGACCTGCCACCCCACCGGCACCTCCGGGTGCAGCACCGCGTCGGTGCCGCCGTCGACGTAGAGCACCGACCCGACGACCAGCGAGGCCGCGTCGGAGAGCAGGAAGCCGATGGTGGCGGCGACCTCCTCGGGGCGGCCGGGGCGGCCGATCGCGGTGGGGTAGGAGTCGGCGAAGGCGCCGAGCTCGGGGTCGGCGCGCAGGCGGTCGGTCATCGGGGTGGCGACCAGGCCGGGGGCGACGGCGTTGACGCGGATGCCGGCGCCGGCCCAGTCGGCGCCGACACCCTCGCGGCGCGCCCACCACGCCAGCGCCGCCTTGGTGGCCGGGTAGACCTGCACCGCCCGGGTCACGGCCGCCGCGGCGCGGGCGGCGTCCTCGTCGCCGGCGAGGCAGAGGTCGGCCACGTCGCCGGCCCACCCGGGCTGGCAGGTGATCGAGTTCGAGGCGAGCAGCACCACGCCGGCACCCTGCGCGGCCGCCAGCTCGGCGCGCAGCCCGCGCACCAGCGCGAGCGCCCCGAAGTAGTTCACCGAGACCACCAGCGCCGGGTCGACGCCGGTCAGCCCGGCCACCCCGGCGCAGGGCACCACGCCGTGCACGACGTCGGTCAGCCCCCGCACCGCCTGCACCGCCGCCGATCGCCCAGCCACGCTCGACAGGTCGGCGACCACGTCGGCGTCGCGCAGGTCGACGCCGACCACCCGGTCGCCCCGCTCACGCAGCAGGGCGGCGGTGGCCGCACCGATCCCGGAGGCGGCGCCGGAGACGACGTACGTGCGATCCATCCCCGAACTGTAACGCGTTCTACCCAGCGGGCAGGCTCAGCTGAGCACGTCCTTGCGGCGGAACATCCAGAACGCCAGCCCCACGAAGACCAGCGTGTAGAGCACCGACCACAAGGTGCCCTGCACCAGGTCGTCCCAGACCACCTCGGGCCGCAGCAGCGCGAACCACGCCCCCGCGTCGTGCATCGGCAGCGCGTTGCGCAGCGAGCCCAGGTTGTCGATCTGGTCGAGGATCGCGGCCACGATCGTCACCATCACCGCGCCGCCCACGGCCGCCAGCGGCGCGTCGGTGCGCACCCCCAGCGCGAAGGCGATGGCGCCGACGGGCAGCAGCGTGACCACCAGGTACGCCGCCACCACGACCAGCCGGGGCCCGAAGGTCGCCCAGTCGAGGGTGCCGCCGCTGGGGTTGCTGAACCCCGCGGGGCCGTAGAAGACCAGCCCGACGAGCAACGACCAGCCGATCAGCGCCACCACCGCGACGGCGGTGCTCGCCAGGCCGACGACCAGCTTGCTGGCCAGCAGCCGCGCCCGCGGCACCGGCGCCAGCAGCAGGTAGCGCAGCGTCGACCACGACGCCTCCGAGGGCAGCGAGTCGCCGACGAACAGCGCGGCCAGCACGATCAGCAGGAACGACGAGGACACCGCGGTGGTGAAGATCGCGAAGTTGGCCGCGCCGCCGGTGGCCAGGTCGACCAGGCTGCCCTCGCTGGGGTCGCCGTCACCGAGCGCGAAGGCTGCCACGATGACCAGCGGCAGCGCCAGCAGCAGCACGAACGACCACAGGGTCCGGCGGCGCGACAGCTGGCGGCGCAGCTCGGCGCGCAGCGACAGCGGCCGCCCGGGCAGGGTCGCGGTGGACGAGCTCATCGCGAACGCACCTGCCTGAGGTCGGGGTCGGAGCCGGAGGCCGCGGCGATCACGCCGAGGAAGACCTCCTCGAGCTGGCGGCGGCTGCTGACACCGACCACGTCGGCCCCGCTGCCGGCGGCGGCGCGGACCACCTCGGCGCGCTCCAGGTCGGCGACCACCACCACGTGCGGCTCGTCGACGTCGGCCACCGCCTCGACCTCGGTGATGCCCTCCAGGCCACGCAGCTTGTCGGCCAGGACGTCGGGGTCGCTGCCCGGTGCCAACGTCACCACGGTGGTGTCGGTGGAGTCGACCAGCTCGGCGACGGTGCCGGTGGTCACCACGCGGCCGGCGTGCATCACGACCACGTGCGAGCAGGTCAGCTCGACCTCGGCCAGCAGGTGGCTGGAGACGACCACGGTGCGGCCGGCGGCGGCGTACCGCGCGAGCACGGGTCGCAGCCCGGCGATCTGCGGCGGGTCGAGCCCGTTGGTCGGCTCGTCGAGCACCAGCACCTCGGGCAGCCCCAGCATGGCCTGGGCGATCCCGAGCCGCTGGCGCATGCCCTGGCTGTAGGTGCGCACCGGGCGCTCGACCGCGCCGCCCAGCGCGGCGATCTCGAGGACCTCCTCGTAGCCGGCCTCGGCGGGGTCGCGGCCGGTGGCGGCCCAGTAGGCCTCGAGGTTGGCGCGCCCGCTGAGGTGCGGCAGGAACCCCGGCCCCTCGATCAGTGCGCCCACCCGCGCCAGCACCGGCGTGCCGGGGCCCACGCGGCGCCCCAGCACGTGCACCTGGCCGGAGTCGGGGGCGATCAGGCCCATCACCATCCGCAGCGTCGTGGTCTTGCCGGCGCCGTTGGGGCCCAGCAGGCCCACGACCTGCCCGCGCTCGGCGCGCCACGTCACGTCGTCGACGGCGCGGTGCCCGTCGGCGTACGTCTTGACCAGCCCCTCGACCACCAGCGGCACGTCGGCCAGGTCGGGGTCGACCGGGCCGTGGCTGCGGCGCCGGCCCACCAGCGCGGCGAGCAGCAGCCCGAGCGCGACGACGCCGATCGCGACCAGCAGGCCCACGACCTCGTCGTCGAGGCCGCCGCCGTCGGTGGCCAGCACGGCGGCGCCGTCGACCGAGGGCAGCTGCAGGTCGCTGACCTGCACGAGGTCGGCGCGGGCGGTGCGCGGGGCGGCGTACGTCTGGTCGGTCGAGGTCACCAGCACCCGCAGCCGCGAGCCGGCGGGCACCTGCCAGGTGCCGCCCGGCAGCGCCACCTCGACGGTGGTCGCCTCGCCCGGCGTGGTGGCGACGGTGACCGGGGCGACCAGGCGCCGCGACAGCTCGGGGACGCCGTTGGCGACCTGCCACAGGCTCAGGAAGAGGGTGCTGCTGCGCCCCGTCGACGTGACCGAGAGGCGCACCCGCGGCGAGCCGACGACGGTACGGGCCTCGTCGAGCTCGGCGGTGTCGAAGGAGGCCGACTGGCCCGGGAGCGCGGCGAGCGGGTAGGTCGAGACCACGTCGCTGAACTCGTCGACCGCGTCGCCGGTCGCCGGCACCGCGGTGATCGACTGCGGCTCACCGCCCGGCGGGTTGGCCAGCGGCTGGGTCTCGCCCTCGAGCTCGAGCGACTCGTACGCCGCCGAGCCGGGCTCGTCGGTGCTCTGCACGGTCGAGGCGTCCTGGCCGCGGGTGCGCGGCAGCGCCCAGCTGAGCTCGGGCAGTGGCAGGTCGGTGGTCTCCTCGACCCCGGGGCCGCGCAGGTAGTGCTCGAGCCACGGCTCGATGGTCGCGGTGTCGGCCTCCAGCGAGCCGCCGAGGTCGTCGTGGCCGCCGTCGCTCCAGCGCACCGCGACAGGGGTGCCCTCCTCGCGCAGCGCCTCGGCGGTGGCCTCGGACTGGTCGACGCCGAAGAGGGTGTCGGCCATGCCCTGCACCAGGTACGCCGGCGCGTCGAGGTCGTCGAGCAGCGGCGCCGGGCTGTGCTCGCCCAGCAGGTCGAGCAGCCCCGGGCTGGGCTCCCCGGTCTCGGCGGCCTCGAGGAAGAGCCGGCACACCTCGGGGGCGAACCGCCCGCAGACCGGGTCGTCCTGGGCGCCCTGGGCGGCGGTGGAGAGGAAGAACCGCGATGCCCACAGCTGCTTGAACGGTCCCGGGGCGTCGCTGCCGCGCACCGACTGCGGGAAGAACGACTCGGCCAGGTCGTGCCAGGTGATGGCCGCGACCACGGTGTCGACGCGGGGGTCGGTGGCGGCGGTCATCAGCGACACCGCGCCGCCGTACGACGCCCCGACGAGCCCCACGCGCGGGTCGCCGTCGGCGTCGGCGACCACGTCGTCGCGCTCGGCGAGCACGTCGACCAGCGCCCGGGCGTCGGCGATCTCGTAGTCGGGGTCGGCCAGGTGGATGCGACCGCCGGAGTCGCCGAAGCCGCGGGCGGTGTAGGTCAGGACCAGGTAGCCGTCGCCCGCCAGGTCGCCGGCCTGCTCGACCAGGTCGTCCTTGCTGCCGCCGAAGCCGTGGGTCAGCAGCACCGCCGGGTGCGGCCCCTCGCCGTCGGGCACGAAGACGGAGGTGTCGAGCTCGACCTCGGCGCCGCCCGGCTCAGCGCCCACCGCGACCAGCGCCTCGCTCACGCGCGGCCCGGCCGTCCCTTGCGCCGCGGCGGGGGCGAGCAGGGCCGGCGGCGCGGTGAGGAACAGGGCGAGGGCGCCCGCGAGGGCGGCGGTGGAGCGGGCGCGCATGCCGCCAGTCAACAGGGTGCCCCGTCACCCCCCGTTGGTCGAGCAGTGACGAGCGCCAGCGAGGAGCGTCGCCGAGACCCGGTGAGGTGCCCACGCGCCGTACGCCATGGGGTCACGGGGTCTCGGCGTCGCTCGAGCCTTCGGCCCTCGCTGCTCGACCAACGACCGCCGCTGCTCAACCAGCGGTGGGGCGTCGCTCGTAGCGGCGCACCCGCTCCTCGGGGGTGCCCGCGCCGCGGGTGAGCAGACCGGCCAGCTCGTGGGCGAGGACGGCGCCGACGCGGCGGCAGAACTCCTCGGGCTCCTCGGCGGCGTCGGGGCGCTCGGCGACGACCCGGTCGACGATGCCGGCCTCGTGCAGGTCGAGGGCGCGCACCCGCTGCTGGCGCGCCATGTCGGGAGCGTGGTCGAGGTCGCGGTGCACGATCGCGCTGGCGCCCTCGGGCGGCAGCGGCGAGAGCCACGCGTGCTGGGCGGCCACCACCCGGTCGGCCGGCAGCAGCGCCAGCGCCCCGCCGCCGTTGCCCTCGCCGAGCATCAGGCTCAGCGTGGGCGCGTCGAGGGTGACCAGGTCGCCCAGGCAGCGGGCGATCTCGCCGGCCAGGCCGCCGTTCTCGGCGTTCACGCTCAGCGCCGCGCCCTGGGTGTCGATGACGGTCAGCAGCGGCAGCCGCAGCTCGGAGGCCAGCCGCATCCCGCGCCGCGCCTCGCGCAGCGCCTCCGGCCCGAGCGGGTGCGCCTTGGTCTGGCCGCGCCGGTCCTGGCCGAGGAAGACGCACGGCACGTCGCCGAAGCGCACCAGCGCGATCAGCAGCCCCGGGTCGGCCTCGCCCTGGCCGGTGCCGTTGAGCGGCACCACGTCGGAGGCGGCGTAGCGCAGCAGGCGGCGTACGCCGGGACGCTCGGGGTCGCGCGAGCGGGTGACGGCCTCCCACGTGTCGACGTCGGGGATGTCGTCGTCGCCGGGGTCGCCCACCTGCGCCATCTGCTCGCGCGGGGGCAGCATGATGTCGAGGGCGCGGTGCAGGATGTCGGCGATGTCCTCGGGTGCGACGACGGCGTCGATGATGCCGCGGGCATAGAGGTTCTCCGAGGTCTGCACGTCCTCGGGGAAGTCCTCGCCGTAGAGCGCCTGGTAGACCCGCGGGCCCAGGAACCCCACCAGCGCGCCCGGCTCGGCGACCGTCACGTGGCCCAGCGAGCCCCAGCTGGCCATCACGCCGCCGGTCGTGGGGTGGCGCAGGTAGACCAGGTAGGGCAGCCCGGAGGTCTTGTGGGCCATCACCGCCTCGGCGATGCGCACCATCTGCACGAACGCCGGCGTGCCCTCCTGCATCCGGGTGCCGCCGCTGATCGGCGCCGCCAGCAGCGGCAGCCCCTCCGCGGTGGCCCGCTTGATCGTCGCGACCAGCCGGTCGGCCGTGGCCCGCCCGATCGAGCCGGCGAGGAAGCCGAACTCGCCCAGCACCACCGCCACCCGACGCCCGCGCAGCACGCCCTCGCCGGTCACCACCGCCTCGTCGGTGCCGGCCTTCTCGCGCGCGGCCGCGAGCTCGGCGGCGTACTGCTCGCTGATCTCGCCGTACGCCGGTGCCTCGTCCCAGCCGCGCCACGACCCCTCGTCGAGCACGAGGTCGATGAGGTCGTGGGAGGTCAGCCGCGTCATGGTGCGAAGGCTAGGGCTCCTGGGGCAGCCCTGTGAGCACCTCTCGCTCCTCGGCCCGCGTCAACCCGGTCACCACCGCCTCCGGGGTCACCCGCAGCCACGCCAGCGTGTCGGCGGCGGTCTCGGCGAGGGGCCGGACGGCGAGCCCGGCCTCGCGCGACGGGCTCCAGTCGTGCGCGAGCATGCCGTCGTACGCCGGCCGCGGCAGCCACAGCGGCAGCGAGCGCGGGCCCATCCACGGGGACACCGCCGCGGCCTCGAGGGCCTCGTCGCCGGCCCACACCCAGCGGGGCGCGGCGCCGACCCCGCCGGCCACCTCGTCGAGCAGCCGGCCGAGCGGCATCGCGGGCCCGACCCCGTCGAAGACGCCGGTCAGGCCGCGTTCGGCGGCGTCGACCAGCCAGCGGGCCAGGTCGCGCACGTCGATCACCTGCGCCAGGTCGTCGGGCGACCCGCCGGCCAGCACCTGTTCGCCGTCGCCGGCCCCGTCGAGCCGCGCCGGCCAGTAGGTGAAGCGGCCGGTGGGGTCGCCGGGTCCGACGATCAGCCCGGGCCGCACCACGCAGGCCTGGCCGGCCTCGTCGAGCACCGCCTGCTCGCAGGCCACCTTCATCGGCCCGTAGGCCTCGGGCTCCTCGCGCAGGTCGGCGTCGTCGCGGGGCTCGCGCAGCGGCAGCGTGCCGGGCCGCCCGCCGGGGGTGGCGTCGTCGGCGTAGACGTTGATCGTGGACACGAAGGTCCAGTGCGCCCCTGGCCACGCCGCGACCGCCGCCCGCACCCACGACGGCGTGCGCGCCACGTCGACCACGGCGTCGTACGCCGTCGAGGTGAGCTCGTCGGGCAGCCCGGCCACCCGGTCGACCGCGACGTGGCGCACCCCCTCGGGCACCGGGCCCGACGACCCGCGGCAGGCCGCCGTGACGTCGTGGCCGCGGGCGGCCGCCTCGACCGCCACCGCCCGCGACAGGAAGACCGACCCGCCCAGCACCAGGAACCGCATGGGGCCATCGCAGTGCATCGGGGTCGCCGGCACTACCCCCGCGCCGGCGTGACTTCCCCCAGCAACCACGCGTCGAAGAACCCGGCGAGGTCGCGCCCGGAGCGCTCCGACCACCACGCGGTGATCTCGGCGTAGGACGACGTGGCGTTCTGGTGCTCGGCCGGCCAGGCGCGCACCAGCTCGAAGAACAGCTCGTCGCCGAGGTCGCGGCGCAGCTCGTGCCACATCAGCGCGGGGCCGTAGTAGATGTTGGACTCGCCGAAGGTGGCCGGGTCGTAGTCGGCGGGCGGGCCGGCGGCGGCGCGCTCCTCGTCCTCGAAGGAGGCCCAGTAGTCCATCAGCTGCTCGAGCGTGTAGTCCTCCTGCTCGGCCTCCCACATGCCCTGCAGGTACATCGCCATGCCCTCGTTCATCCACACGTCGCGCCAGTCCGCGGGCGTCACGTCGTCGCCCCACCAGTGGTGCGCGAGCTCGTGCACGACCACCGCGGGCGAGGTGGCGTAGTCGGTCATCCCGAGCGTGATCATGGTCTGGGTCTCCATGCCGCTCTCGCTGTCGACGAGCAGGATGCCGAGGGTGTCGAAGGGGTAGGGGCCCAGGATCTCCTCGAGCCAGGCCAGCCCCTCGGGCGTCGGCGCCAGGGTGCGCGCGAGGCGCTGCCGCTCGCGCGGCACCCAGTACTGGATCGGCACCCCGCTGGCCGACTCGTCCTCGGTGAGCACGTAGTCGCCGGTCGCGATCGTCATCAGGTACGACGCCGCCGGCTCGGCCAGGTGCCAGGTCGTGGTGCGCAGCCCGTCGGCCTCGGTCGTGTCGACCAGCTCGCCGTTGGCGACGCCGGTGAACGGCTCGGGCACGGTCACGGCGATGTCGTAGAGCGCCTTGTCGGAGGGATGGTCGTTGACGGCGTACCAGGTGTAGGCGCCGTGCGGCTCCTGCATCGTCCAGGTCGAGCCGTCGGGCATCGTGGTCCAGCCGTTGGTGGCGAAGTCGCCGCGGGTCGTCGGCGCGGGCACCGGCAGCGGGGTGCCCTCGAAGTCGAGCGCGAGCTCGTAGCGCTCGTCGGCCTCCACGTCGGCGACCACCACCAGGTCCTTGCCCTCGTGGCGGAAGTCGGTCTCCTCGCCGTCTACCGTGACCGAGCCGACCCGCAGCTCGGGGCTCAGGTCGAGCTGCAGCTCGTCGTCGTCCTCGGTCGAGCGCAGCAGGAGCACCTGCTGCCCGGTCAGCACCTCGGCGTCGGGGTCCCACGCCAGGTCGAGGTCGTAGTGCAGCGCGTCGACGCCGGGGTCGCCGATGCGCGGGTAGACCGAGTCCTCGACCGGCTCGCTGAGCGCGACGTCGAGCGCCGGGTCGTCCACGCCGTCGTACGCCGCCGCCCCGGCCGCGGCCGGCACCACGAGGGCCGGTGCCTCGGCGCCGGCCGGCCGCTCGAGCAGCGGCTCCTCGGCCGTGCCCGAGCAGGCGGCGAGCGCCAGGAGGGGGACGGCCAGCAGCGCGCGCCTCACGCGTCGTCCCCGCGCAGCAGCGGGCGGGCCAGGCGCCGGCCGTGGTGGATCTGGGCCTTGACGGTGCCGAGCGGGGCGTCGACCAGGCGCGCGATCTCGTCGTAGGGCAGGCCGTAGACGTCGCGCAGCAGCAGCGGCTCGACCAGCTGGGGGTGCTCGCGCTCGAGGGTCTCCATCGCCTCGAGCAGGTCGAGGCGGGTGCCGGCGATGACGCTGGTGGTGCGGGGGTCGGGCCGCTCGAGCCGGCCGCCGCCCTCGGCCTGCGGGTCGGCGGGCACGGCCTGGTTCTTCATCCGGCGGTAGGTGGTGCGGGCGCTGTTGACCGCGACGGCGTGCATCCAGGTGGTGAAGCGGCCGCGTCCGGCCCAGCCGCCGATCTTGCCGGCGATGTTGATCAGCGCCTCCTGGCAGGCGTCCTCGGCGTCGGCGGAGTGCGGCAGCACGCCCTGACAGACCCGCAGCGCCCGCGGGCGGACGGCGGTCAGCAGCTCCTCGAGGGCAGGGCGGTCACCGGCCTGCGCCCGCCGGGCCAGGTCGTCGATCTCGTCGGCGTCGTACGCCCGCGGTGCGCCCACTGGTCTCCTTTACCTCCATGGCCCATCATGCCTGGGTGTCCACCGGCCAGCGGATCCCCCAGCGCCTGGGCCGCTACGCCGTGCGCCGGCGCATCGGCTCGGGCGGCTTCGCGACCGTCTGGCTGGCCTACGACGAGCACCTCGACTCCCCGGTCGCGGTGAAGGTCCTGGCCGACAACTGGACCGACGACGCGCAGGTGCGCCGCCGCTTCCTCGAGGAGGGACGCTACCTGCGCCGCGTCGAGTCGCCGCACGTCGTGAGCGTCTACGACGCCGGCGAGCTCGACGACGGCCGGCCCTACCTGGTGATGTCGTACGCCGACCAGGGCACCCTGGCCGACCGGCTCGAGATCGACGGGCTCAGCGCCGCCCAGTCGCTCGAGATCGTGCGCCAGGTCGGCTCGGGGCTCGCCGCGCTGCACGCGCGCGACATCCTGCACCGCGACGTGAAGCCGGCCAACGTGCTGTTCCGCACCGTCGAGGGCGAGGTCCGCGCGATGCTCGGCGACCTCGGCCTGGGCAAGGCGCTCGACGTGTCGTCGCGGCTGACGATGGTCGCCGGCAGCCCCTCCTACGTGGCGCCCGAGCAGGCGCAGGCCGAGGCCCCCGACGCCCGGGCCGACCAGTACTCGCTGGGTGCGGTCGCCTACCTCCTGCTCGCCGGGCGACCGGCCTTCTCCCACGCCAGCCTGCGCGCCGCGGCCGACCCGCAGCCGCCCGCGCCGCTGGGCGGCGACCTGCCCGCGGCCGTCGACGGCGTCGTACGCCGCGCGCTGGCGGTCGAGCGCGAGGAGCGCTGGCCCGACGTGGAGACGTTCGTGGCCGAGCTGGCCGCGGCGCTCGAGCCGGCGGTGCGCGGGGTCGGGGGCGCGGCGACCGCGCCCTGGCTGCCGGTCGACCCCGAGCTGACCCAGCCCGGCAACCGGCCCTCGCTGCACGTGCCGTCGGCGCCGCTGTCCGAGCCCGAGCCGCCGACACGCCGGCGCCGACGCGGCCTGGTCGCCGCGACCGTCGTGGCCGGCCTGCTGGCCGCGGCCGGCGGCGCGTGGGCCGGGCACGCGATCGAGCGGGAGGCACGCCCCGACCTGCGCGTGGTGGGCGACGAGGGCGGCACCCTCTCGGTCGAGGTGCCGGCCGACTGGGAGCGCAGCGTCGGCGGCGCCGGCTGGGCCGGCCCCGACGGCTCCGGCTCCTACGCCGCCCTCTCGGTGGGCACCGACCCGGCCTGGACCGACCCGCGTCGCGCGGCCGAGGGCGTGTTCCTGGGCCTGATGCCCGGCAGCGCCCTGCCCGAGCTGATGCCGACCCACCCCGAGTGCGACCAGGAGCAGTCGCCGGTGGTCGAGGAGGGCGAGACCCCGTCGGTCACGGTGCTGCACACCGGCTGCGGCGGGTCGGGGGTGACGGTCGAGCGGGTGGTGCAGGTCGCCGGCAACCGGCTCTTGTGGGTGCAGGTGCGCAGCCTCGACCGGGCGGCCGCCAACCGGGTGCTCGACAGCGTCGAGACCTCGGGCATCTGAGCGGGCCGGTCAGCTCGGCCACTCCTCCTGCACCAGCGCGAGCGCCTCGGGGCAGGTCAGCCCCAGGGCGCGGGCGGCACTGACGTAGTCGGCGACCAGCGCGCGCAGGTCCGGGCTCGGTGTGCGGGTCGAGCGGACGAAGGTGCCGCGCCTGCCGTGGGTGTCGATGAGGCCGTCGGCCTCGAGCTCGCGGTAGGCGCGGGCCACGGTGTTGGGGGCCAGCCCCAGGTCGGCCGCCATCTGGCGCACGGTGGCCAGGCGCGTGCCCGCCGCGAGGCTGCCGCTCGCGACCATGGCCGCGATCTGCGCGCGCAGCTGCTCGTACGGCGGGACGCTGGAGGCGGTGTCGATGGCGATGCTCACGGCCTGACGCTTTCGTGGAGGTTCGCCCGTCGCGCGTCGCCCAGGATGCCTAGGAGCATGATCAGCACCCCGAGGGCGCCGAGGACTGCGACGCCGGCGCTGAGCAGCAGGGTCGGGAGCGACAGTTCTTGGAAGTCCACGATCGATGCATAGACCGCGATGACAGCGCTGAAGATCGCGGCGAAGATGGCGAGGTGCGGCATCGGCCCCACGGTCCTGGCGAGGACCGCCTTCTGCCACAGCAGGCCCTCGGTGGAACTGGTCACCATGGGTCGAGCCACGACCAGAGCCACGACCCAGTGGTGGGCGGCGACGATGACGACCCCGGTGGTGCAGGCGAGCAACGCCCGGTCGGCCGTCGCCGTGCCGGCCCCCGCTGCCATCCCGGCCGCCAGGACGAGCGACAACACTGCGGTGATGGCCGACAGGCGCAACCGCAAGCGGTCGTAGCGTCCGTAGTAGTCCGAGGTGCGACGGCGGACCGGGTCGACCGCGCGCTGTGGCCCGTCCACCAGCGGCTCGGTGCGAAAGCTGGCGAGCAGCGCGCCGGCTGATGAGCCGACACCCACCCCCATGACGAGCATGAACCACTGCCAGGGCACGTCGTCCCAGCCTGACCCAGGCAGGGCGTAGGCCGCAGAGGTGCCCCACAAGAAACCCACGAAGGGGTAGACCGCGCGGCGATGCAGCTGCGGCGCCAACCACTCCTCCACCTGGGGGGTCAGGGGAGCGGGCACGGTCTCCGCGAACGCCAGCAGCTCGCCTCTGGCCTTGTCGCGCTGCACCGTCAGGAAGACGACGGTGGCGACGACGTTGATGACGACGAAGCCTGACAGGTAGATGGCGATGCCCATCGGCGTGCTCCCGAGTTTGTGTCGATGCTTGAAGCAAATGTAGCAGCACAATGCCTCTCGGGACCTTGGTCAGGGTCGGACCAGGGCAGATCCCGATGGCCCGCAGCGCTCGGGCGATCCACACTGGGGTCATCAGCCACCACCAGGAAGGAACGCCATGACCGACATCCGTGCCAGCTTCGGCAACCAGGGACTAGTGCGCCCACGCGACGGGAGGGTCCTCGGCGGCGTCTGCGCCGGCCTGGGACGCCGCTTTGGCCTGACTCCGTGGATCACCCGGCTGCTGTTCGTGCTGATCCTGATGGTCGTGCCGGGCAGCCAGCTGCTGATCTACCCCGTGCTGTGGATCCTGATGCCCGACGAGGACAGGGGGGTGTAGTCGGCGCGGCTACGTTGGCTCGATGGAGCACCGGGGCGTACTGATCATCGGCGGCGGCAACGCCGGCGTCTCGCTCGCGGCGCGGCTGCTGCGCGACGGCGCCGACGCCGTCGCGGTCGTCGAGTCGCAGGCGGTGCACCGCTACCGCCCGCTGCTCAACTACGTCGGCTCCGGCGAGGCGACCATGTCGTCGCTGGAGCGATCCGCGGCCAAGGTGATGCCCGAGGGCGCCACCTGGATCGAGGACCAGGTCGTCGCGGTCGACCCCGCGGGCCCGAGCGTGCGGCTGGCCAGCGGCCGCGAGGTCGGGTGCACCACGCTCGTGGTCTGCCCCGGCCTCGAGGAGGACTGGGGCGCCACCCCCGGGTTGCGGGAGGCGCAGGAGGCCGGCTGGGCCGGGTCGACGTTCGTCATCGAGACGGCCCCGGTCGTCTGGCCCGCCCTGCGCCACCTGCGCGCGGGCCGGGTGGTCTTCACGGTGCCGCCCGAGCCGGCACCCTGCGGCGCGACCGCGCTCAAGCCGCTGTTCATGGCCTGCGACCACTGGCGCCGCCAGGGCGTGCTCGGCGACATCGAGGTGCACCTGGTGCTCCCCGGGCCGACGCCCCTGGGCCTGGCCGGGCCCGACGGGTGGCTCGAGCAGGTGCTGGCGTCGTACGGCGTGCGGGTGCTGCGCGAGGGTCGGGTCACCGGCCTCGCCGACCGCCGCGTCACGGTCACGACGCCCGCGGGGGAGGTCGAGCTCGACGACGTCACCTACGCGCACGTCGTGCCGCACTACCGGACGCCGCGATGGGTCACCGAGAGCGACCTCGAGGGGCCGAGCGACGCCGGGCTCGTCGACGTCGACCCGCAGACCATGCGGCACCGCCGGCACCCGTCGGTCTGGTCGCTCGGCGACGTCGCCGACCTGCGCACCCGCCCCTCCGGAGGCGGCCTGCGCAAGCAGGTCGAGGTGCTCTCGCACAACATCACCACCGCCGGCTCCGAGCCGCCGCAGCACTACGACGGCTACACCGTCATGCCGATCACGACCTCGAAGCGCCGGCTGATGCTCGTCGAGGTCGACCGCGACGGCCGGCCCGCACCCAGCGTGCCGTTCCCCGACCTCACCAAGCCGCGGATCGCCACCTGGTACGCCGACCGCTACGGGCTGCCGCTGACCTACTTCACGCGCATCCTGCGGGGGAAGGTGTAGGGACGTCGACCCTCCTGCACGAAGGACCTCGGTTCCCCTAGATTCGGTTGCATGACTGAGGGCGTCACTCCTAAGCAGCTCGCTGTCGAGCTGGAGGTCGGCGAGCCCGCCATTCGACGTTGGCTGCGCGGTCAAGGGTGGCAGAGCCTCCCGTATGCGCGATGGCACCTGACTGTGGACCAAGCCGCTCAAGTGCGGAGACGCTTCCGGCGCTGAGGTGGGGTCGCCGCAAGCCTCGAGCAGCCCGGCTAAGCCCCTCCCCGTGCTGGCGGTCGCGCACGGTTCCACAATGCGACGTCCTCCGCCTCCTGGAGGGAGCGGTGCTCCCACTCGCGTGCGGTTGCTGCGTCGGGAGCCGCTGCCCAGCAGAGCTCGAGGCCAGCTCGCTGTAGTGCAGCCACGGCCCAGTCCTTGCTCCTGGAGGGCCCGTCGGTCAACAGGTCTGTCAGTCGCTGGGAGAGCCATGCGGGGTCTGCGAGGCCCCGATCCAGTGCGGCCTCGCCGAGACCGGAGACAGCGCCTCGGCCACGCAGATAGACAAGGATCCTGCCTCGCACCCCGAGGCCTCGACGCTCACCCGCCATCCCGATGTAGACCAGTTGGCCATCGCTCCGGGCTGCGTAGACGCCCGGGCTGGTCGTCGCAGACGTGGCTGCATCCATCAGCGAATGCCATGGGCTCCAGTCAAGGTCAGCCAAGCTCAGGGTGTCGAGATCTGTGGTGATGTCAGCCGTTTCAACGTCCGTGATCGTGACCCCGTCGGCTTCCGCGGTCCGTGGGGGCTCGGCGACGGCAAGTCCCTCCGGGCTGCGGTCGTGAGCCGCGCCTATGGCTGCTGGTTCCACCAATAGGCGGAATGAGACCTGGTTGATCCGTTCAGCCAGTCCGCTCTCGATCAGCGCGCGGTGGGCCTGCTGTCGAAGCGCGTTGTTGGCGGGCGTCGTCCGCTCGGGATGGGCGGCTGCGCCGGACAGGTCCTCGATGAGCCACTTGAGAGCCTGACGACTACCCGGTGCGGGTCGGAAGAGCCGAGTGCCGTCCCCGATGTCGTCAGCCCCGATGGCCCACATGCGCGCGTACAGCTCCTTCAGACTCAGGGTGTACGCCTCGTAGACGAGAGTCGTAGGCATGCAGCCCAAGCTACGCAGCTAGGCGTATGCCGAGAACCCCTGCAACAGCACATTGTCGGGAGAAGTCTCGCCAGCTTGACGCGCTGCCTCGGCAGCGCCACTTCTCGAGCTTGTGGAGCGGACGCGAGGATTTGAACCTCGACCTCTTCCCTGGAAGGGAAGCGCGCTGCAACTACACCACGTCCGCGGAGCCGGCCTCTGACGAGCCCGGCACGGGTCAACTATGGACTACCGCCAGGACCAGCCGGACCAAGGGGTCCACCTCCTCCGGACGCTGGGCCCAGGACCAGTGCGAGGATGCGTGGATGAGCTGGGGAGATGTCTGGGTCAACGGCGACAAGGTCCGACCCGGGATCGGCGCCACCGGCCCACAGGCGCCGTGGGTCCGGGCGGGCGTCATCTCCTCGGAGGATCGGGCGTTCGTCGAGGCGACGCAGCTGCTGCGGAGGACCCGCGGGGCGCACGCCCGAGCGGTCGAGTTCGACCTCCAGGTCACTTCCGCTGCCGTGAGCAAGGAGCGCGCCGGCACGGGCAAGGCCGTCGTCGGCTTCGAGCCGGACGGCTTGTGGGTCGCGGTGGACGTGACCCCGGCGGGGAGCACTGTCGAGGAGGCTCGCTTCGTGGTGTTCACCCAGCGCGTCCACGTCGTCGCCGGGGCCCGTCGGGCCGCGGAGCGCGGTGCGGGTGGACGCTCGCGAGGGGTCATCCGGCTCCGGGGTCGCGCGCGATCCCGTGAGAGCGCTCTGGAGTGGGGCTACCGGCCGACTCGGGCCTGACCGTCCGGCTCGGGCGCCTAGGGTGAGGCGATGACGGACCCCCTGGATGTCGCACTGAGCGATGCCACGCGTCGTTACCGCGAGCGCAACCCGACGAGCGCGCGACTCGCGAGTGCGGCGGCCGAGGTGATGCCCGGCGGCAACACCAGGTCCGTGCTGCACACCGAGCCCTTCGGCGTACGCATCGACGGTGCCGAGGGAGCGGTGCTCACCACCGTCGACGGCGACCACGTCGTCGATCTGCTCGGCGACTACTCCGCCGGCCTGCTGGGCCGCCGCTCCGAAGTCGCGGAAGCGGTGCGGGGGGTGCTCGATCGGGGGTGGGGGTACGGCGCGATGAGCGAGCCCGAGACGGACTTCGCCCACGCGGTCGTCGAGCGGTTCGCCTCGGTCGACCAGCTGCGGTTCACCAACTCGGGCAGCGAGGCGGACCTGATGGCGGTGCTCACCGCGCGCCACGTCACCGGCCGTGACCGGGTCGTCGTCTTCGAGGGCGCCTACCACGGCGGCCCGATGACCTTCCTTCCCGGCAGTGAGCCGCTGCGGGTCCCGTTCGACTTCACCGTCCTGCCCTACAACGACATCGCCGCTGTTGAGGCCGAGTTCGCTCGTGGCGGGCACGAGATCGCCTGCGTCCTGGTCGAACCGATGCTCGGCGCGGGTGGCTGCATCCCTGCCTCGCCGGAGTTCCTCTCGACTCTGCGCTCCCTCACCCGCGCCCACGGTTCTCTGCTCGTCATGGACGAGGTGATGACGTCCCGACTGGCCGTCGGCGGGGCGCAGCAGGTCCATGGTGTCGATGCCGATCTGACGGTGCTGGGCAAGTACTTCGGCGGCGGCTTCTCCTTCGGAGCCTTCGGCGGGCCCCGGCACGTCATGGAAGCCTTCGACCCCGGCCGGGGTGGCCTCACCCACGGGGGCACCTTCAACAACAACGCGTTCACGATGGCCGTCGGCGCTGTGGTCACCGGGCTGCTCGACGCCGACACGCTCGCACGGCTCAACGGACGCGGCGATCGGCTCAGGGCCCAGCTGAACGAGGCTCTGGCCCCGGTCGGGTTCTGCGTGACGGGCGCCGGCTCCCTGATGACCATCCACCCTGCACCGGGGCCCGTGGAGCAGTGGTCCGACGTCGCGGGTGTCGATCCCCGCTGGCGCAGGCTGCTCTTCCACGACCTGCTGGCCGGGGGCTACTACATCGCCGAGCGCGGCTACCTGGCCCTCAGCCTGGCCGTGACCGAGGAGCACCTCACTGGGTTCGTCGCCGCGGTGCGGGCCTTCGCGGACGAGTACGCCGACCTCGCCGCTGCAAGGACCGCCGACGCCCGCTGAGCAGCCTCACGACCGGAATGCCGTCGGTGGCGATGTCCTCCACAGCATCGATCTGCGATTCGATCTCGAATGTCGGTGGCGGGTGCTTGGCTGGTCTCATGCTCAAGGACGCGGTGGTGGAGGAGATGTCGGAGGAGGCTGTCCTCGACACCGCTGCCGAGCTCGCGACCGCG